>CAJBVW010000348.1 GCA_903959175.1 uncultured Pseudomonadota bacterium | reverse complement strand
CGTACAGGTCGATCGAGGCGAAGTCGCCGGGGGTGACGAAGACGCGCGGGTCGACCGCGTTGTGCTCGGCGAACTGCATGTTCAACGCCGAGGACCGGCGGATGAGCGCGTCGGGCGCCTGGACGGAGGCGCGCATCGCGGCGAGGCCCGGGGCGGCGAGGGCGAGGGCGAGGCCCCCGGCGACGACGGCGCCCAGGAGGAGCTGCCGCAGCGGCACCGTGCGCGCGTGCCAGAGCCCGTAGGCGGCCACGAGGAGCGCGCTGGTGAGCCCGTAGTAGAAGGTCGCGAGGGTGCCGATCCCCCCCGCGAGGCCCACGAGCGCTGCGTCGCGGAGGCGTCGGGTGCGGAAGGCGCGCGCGACGGCGAGTAGGGTGGCGGGCACATACCAGACGGCGGTGACCTCGGAGATGCCGTTGGCGAGCTCGCAGAGGAGGAAGGGGGAGGCCGCGTAGCCGGCGCCGGCGACGAAGCCGTGGGGGCCCTCGCCGAAGAGCTCCTCGCAGAGCGCGTGGGCGAACACGCCAGCCAACACGACGCGGGCGACGAGCACGAGGGTGTAGGCGGCGGCGGGGCCGAGCGCCCAGGTGACGGGGAGCGCCGCGAGCGCGCCGACGGGATCGACGAAGTAGAGGGTGCCGCCGCCCGGGGCGCCGAGCAGCGCGGTGTGCCAGGGGAGCGTGCCCGCGCCGAGCGCCTCGCCGAACCACCAGTAGCCCCACACGTGGTTCCAGACGTCGATGTCGGGGCTGCCGAGGATGCCGCGGAAGGGGAGGGTCACGAGCACGGCGAACGCGGCGTAGATGCCGACGACGCCGACCCACGCGCGGGCCGTGCGCGGAGAGGACGCTCCGGCGGGCGTGGCGCCGGGGCCGGGCGCGGCGACGGGGGCGGCGACGGGGGCGGCGACGGGGGCGGACGGCAGCGGGATCCTCTGCGGGAGCCGACTGTAGCAGAGGGGGGCCTACCGCCCCGGGAGCGCCTGGAGATCGATGGCTTCGACGCCGCCGCACGCGCGCGCCTCGTCGAGCTCAGGGGACTCGTCCGCGTCGAGGAGGGCCCAGCGCACCCCCGCGGCCGCGAGAGGGGCGAGCATCGCGGCGCGGGTGGTCGACGGGGCCTCGACCTCCTTCAGCGCGGCCTCCAGCCCCCCCGCGCGTGGCTCGCGCCGCCGCCACCCGCCGATCGCGCCGTGGGTCCCGGGGTGCCCGTGGACCATCTGCATCGCGAGCGCGGCCGACCCCGCCGTCTCGAAGGCGGTGTGGGCGGCGCCCGTCGCCACCGGGCCCGGGTCCAGGTCGGCGAGGCAGGCCCAGGTCGACAGGTCGAAGGTCGGGATGCGCGTGGTGGGGGCGCCCGCGGTCAGGCACTCGACCGTCGCGAGCGTGAAGAGCACGGCGGGGACGGCGCGGCGCCGCGCGAGGAGCTGCCGCCCGAGGAGCAGGCCCCCGGCGACGGCGAAGGCCGCGGCGGCCGGCACGAGCAAGCGCACGGGCTGGGTGAGCGGGCGCACGATCCAGCCCAGCACGAGGTTCCCGTAGAGGTAGGGGCCCGGGATGCCGGCCTCCTCGCCGAAGGGGAACGAGCCGAACGCGAGCGCGACGAGGACGGCGCCCGCGAGCACGCACGCCCGCGCCCGCGGCACGCGGAGCCCCACGGCGCCGAGCGCGGCGACGAGCGGGACCCACCCGAGGTAGTCGGCGCCGCCGCCCCCGAGCAGCTCGGTCAGGCGAGCGCCCGCGTAGCGGGGGAGGGGCCAGGGGCGGAGGAGCCCGGCCCAGTGGGCGCGGCCGTCGTAGCCCTCCGCGACGTAGGGGAAGCCGAGCACCTGCACCGTCTTGCCGATCGCCGCCGGGTCCAGCGCGCCGCCGCGCGCGGAGAGCGCGTACCAGAGGCCGAGCACCACGGTCCCGCCGGCGGCCTCGCCGAGGAGCCGCGGCCACGCGCGCGCCCGGACCCGCACCCAGGCGAACCCCACCGCGGCGAGGCCCACGAGCGGCACGCTGTAGGGGTTCTCCACGAGGCTCATCCCGAGCAGGGCGCCCGTGGCGGCGCCGAGGGGGAGGGCGCGGCGGGGCGCGTGGCCGGCGGGCTCCGGCGCGAGCCCCACCGCGAGCGCGAGCGCGAACCAGCCGATGGCCGCCCCCTCGGGCACGCCGAGGGCCACGTGGGCGAGGAGCGG
>CAJBVW010000347.1 GCA_903959175.1 uncultured Pseudomonadota bacterium | reverse complement strand
CGGAGGTCGGCCGCCGTCCGCGGCGGCCGGTCCCGGCCGGGGGTCCGCCCCCGGACGGACCGAGCGCGGCGCGCGAGACCGGAGGGCACCCGCCGACGCCGTCCGCGGCGGCGGGGCGCCCAAACACCCCAATCCCGTCAGTGTCCGAGGCTGTCGCGCGCCTGCACGGCGAGGTCGGGCTGGTCGGCGAAGACGCCGTCGACGCCGAGGCGTAGGAAGGCGGCGATCTCCGCCACGACGTCGGCGCCCGCGGGGCCGGGGCGCTCGGCGCGGAAGGTCCAGACGAAGACCTGGAGGCCGGCGGCCTGGGCGCGCGCGAGGAGGTCGGTCGGGCCGTCGGCGCCCCACACCATCTCGCGAGAAACGCCCAGACACTCTACCTTCCCGCGCAGGGCGGGGAGGTCGGCGAGGAGGTCGCCGTAGGTGCGGGTGTCGCCGGGGACGGTCACGGTGGGCGCGTCGACGAGCAGGAGGCGGCGGACGGTCACGTCGGCGGCGAGGGCCTGGAGGTTCGCGAGCTCGAAGCTCTGGACGATCACGGGGAGCGAAGGGTTGGCGGTCGCGACGCCGTGGCGGCGGAGGGCCTCGACGAGGGGCGGCTCGAGCGGCAGGCCGAGGGCCCGGAAGTAGCTGGGATGTTTGGTCTCGGGGACGACGGCGACGGGCCGGCCGCGCGCGGCGCCGAGGCGGGCGGCGAGGTCGAGGACCTCGTCGAAGGTGGGGATGAGGTAGAGGCCGTCGTGGTCGTGGGGCCGGTCGGGCCAGGGCTGGACGGCGCGGAGGGTGCGGAGCTCGGCGAGGGTGAAGTCCTCGGCGAACCAGCCGTCCACGGTGTCGCCGTCGACGACGGTGGTGCGGCGGCGCTCGGGGAAGCGCGCGGCGACGTCGGTGGTCTGAGAGAGCTCGTTCTCGTGGCGGGCGACGAGCACGCCGTCCTTGGTGATGACGAGGTCGGGCTCGATGGCGTCGGCGCCCTGCTCGACGGCGAGGGTGTAGCCCTCGAGGGTGTGGTCGGGCAGCCGGCCGGGGCTGCCGCGGTGACCGATGACGAGGGGCACGGGGGCTCCGGCGAGGGGGGGGAGGGAGAGCGGGAGGCCGACGCCCCACGCGGCGACGTTCCAGGACCAACCTGGGAGACCGTCCACCGGGACGGGCACGGAGGGGGCGAGGCGGGCGGGGATCGGCGCCCACACCCACTGCTCGGTGCCGCGGCCGAGGCCGGCGAGCTCGGCGGTGGGACCGTCGCGACGGGTACGCACACGAACCTCGTGGCCGAGGGGGCCGAGGCGGCCGCCGCGGGGCGCCGGGTCGGTGCACACGGTGGCGGCGAGGCCGACGGCGCGGGCGGTGTCCGCGCACGGGGACAACGTTCCGCTTCGAAAGGGCGGAAGCGTAGTCTCGACCCAGAAGAGGTAGAGGTCGTCGCCGCTCGGGTCGGGGACGTAGACGCCGCGGCGGTCGCCCTGGTGGACGTAGATGCGGGCGGGGCCGGTGGCGTCGGCGGGGCGGAGGGCGTCGACGCGGAGAGTCGCGGAGGGCGGCGCGGCGACGGGGCCGGGCGCGGAGGGCGGCGCGGCGACGGGGCCGGGCGCGGAGGG
>CAJBVW010000346.1 GCA_903959175.1 uncultured Pseudomonadota bacterium | reverse complement strand
CGCAGGGGCTGGCCTCGGGCCGTAGGAGGAAGCCCCCGAGGCCAGCTATTGCACATGAACGACACCCGGACCAGCGTGAGCACCGCGTCCGGCACCACCACCCTACGACCCGCCGACCCATCGTCAAGCCGTCTTTCCGCCCCGAGAACGCGCAGGGCGTCCAAGTGTGCCGTCAGGGCGAGATCGGGCCGTAAAGCGCAAAGGACGGCGGCTGCGCCTTGTTTTTGCCCGGCAGGTCAAAGGTGGTTTGAGTCCGGGCACAAAAAAGCCCCGAGCCGTGAGGCCCGGGGCGGGGTGCCGTCTGGCCTGTCAGAGGGCCTTGGGACGGCTCCCGAAAGCAAAGTGCGGGTCACGGTCGCTGCGCGTGAACGTGGCCCGGAAGCGCACCGTGTCGCCCCGCTCGGCTCCGCCCCCAAAAGCCGAGACCCATACTTTGTTCGCCGCGAATTCCGGCGTGGTTAGGCGGATGAGCCACTTCGCGGTGCTGCCGAAGTCGGTCTCAACGACCTTTTGCCCGATCACCACCCCCTCGACTTCCACGCGGCCCTCGGGTGCGGGCGTCGTCGGCACCGGCTCTGCGGCCTTGGCAGCGGCCTTGTCGGCCTCCTGCTGACGCAGGCGGTGCAGCAGCGCGACCTGAGCCTCGCTGAGGCTGCCATAGCGATCCAGCTTCGCCGCGATGTCCCGGGCGATGTAGTGGTGACCGGCGTCGGCCCACGCGATGATCTCCGCGTGCTGCGGATTCGCAGCGAGCCACGCGGCCTTGCGGCGAGCACGCTCGACGACCGCGTCGGCCTCACGGCGACGGGCCTTGGCCCGCTGCGCCAGCGCGACGCTGACCCGCTCCAGCCCGTGCGTCTGAATCCCGAGGATATTCGTCACGCAATCGCGACCGACGTGGTAGCCGCGCTTGGTCGGCTTGTGGACGACGATGCAGTCGTACTGAAGCCGGGTGCTGCCGCAGCAGTCGCACCGAAACTGGAACGGCGCGACGGTAGCCGACTTGAACGCGGCGTGGTCGAGAATCTCCTGCTCGACGATGGTGCCCTCGTCGCTCTTCGTGACGTGGCAAACGGCGACGACGGTCAGGTCGCCGACGGCGACGCTCTTCAGGGTGTGGATCGTGTTTTCAGTGGTCATGTGGATGAGTGATGTACCCGGAGTGAAAGGCCCCTCGGGCATTCTTGCAAGCACATATTTCAGGAATCTTTTTGGGCACGAAAAAGCCCCGAGCGGTGAGGCCCGGGGCTGGGAGGGGGAAGAGCGTCAAGACGCGTCGTCGTCGTCGTTCTCGGCGTGCCACCCCGCGCTCCAGACGCGATGGCCGCGATCCTGCTCGGCCCGGATTGCGATTAGCTTGGCCGCGAGGTCGGGGCGGCTGGCCAATTCGCGCTTGACCGCGTCTTCCGCCCGCCATTCGAGCAGGTCGAGCCGCGCCTTGATTCGGTTGTCACGTGCGCGAATTATGGCCTCCCAGCAGGCACGCCACGCGTGGACATGATCAGCGAGCGTTCCGAGGGTTGCGTCGGTGTCGCGGCGCAGATCGCGGACGTAGGATTCAGCGACGCGGGCGGCGGCAACATCGTGAGCGGCGATCACGCGGGGGGAGATGATTTCGGCGTCCATGTTTTTGAGTGGTACGGTTCAGAGTGGATCAGCACGGGGCCATTGTTGCAAGCATATATTTCAGGGAGATTTCAGGGCACAAAAAAGCCCGGGCCTTTCGACCCGGGCTCCCGCCGACTTCACCTCACTCGGCGCGTCGGCCACTGGTTGAACAGCTTGCCGAGGCACGACTGGTTGAGGATCACCTGAGTGTGCCACTCCTGCGTCGAGCCGTCCGAGAGGCGCACCACCGTCGTGCCCGAGGACCAGCGGTCAATCGTCGTGGAGGCCACGCCGGTCACGACCGCACCCTCGGCCTTCTCGCGGTCCACTTTGCCCGCCAGCTTGGCCGCAAACGCCGCCACGGTGTCCTCGGCCACGCGCTGGGCCTCCCGCTTGAGCACCTCGTCGATGTCCGGGCGGATGACCATCACGCGGCTCAGGCGATCCTCCGACGCGGTGAACCAGTTCCAGTGGATCGGAGCGTGGCGGCGCAGGGCGGGATCGTTGATCGCGGCGAGATCGGTCGGCAACTGGCGGCGGAACGACTCCTCGACCCGGGCCGCGTACACGCTGACGAGGGGCTCCAGCTCGGCGCGAAGGGCGCGATAGGTCTCGGGGGTCGCACGCTCGTCGTGCGTGGCCAGATCGACGCCGAGGGCCTCGGCCTCCGCCCGGCGGGCGGCGAGGCGGGCACGCTTCTCAGCGAGGCGAGTCTTCTCGGCAGCGGCGGCGGTAACGACGGCAACGTACGCGGCGCGGGCCTTGGCGACGGCCTCGACGGCCTCCGGCGTGACGAGGGCGGTGCTGTACTTCGCGACGAACTTCTCGAACGACTTCGAGGTCGCGGCGGTGACATAAAACGTGTCGAGGTAGGCGTCGCGTCCGCTCGTGCGGGCGAGGGCGAAGACGGCTTCGACGGCCTTTTCGAGGCTGCGCTTGATCTGGGGGAGGGAGGAGGTCATGGGAGTAAGGATTTGAGTTACAGGTCAGATCAAAGGCCCCCGGCGGCATTCTTGCAAGCACTAATTTTAAGGAGATTTCAGGGCACGAAAAAGCCCCGGGAATCGCTCCCCGGGGCCTTGGTTACGACCGAGCCTCCTCCGGCCAGTACTCCGGGTGCGTCTCCACGAGGTCGCGACCCCTGTCCGTCACATCGACCTGCCAGTGCTCCTCGGAGTACCGGACGCCCGTGTGATGGACGGGCCGATACACCTCGATGTACCCAGCCTGTTCGAGGTCGTCGAGGTGAGCGGGCGGGTGGAGGACGGTGTAGTGGCGACCAGCGTGGTCGCGGGTCGTGAGGGTCGAGAGGAGACGCACGGCCTCCTCGGTGGATAGGATTTCGGTGTACATGTGGTGGAGAGGGTCGAGGGTTAGCTGATGGATTCGAGGCTGCGGCGGAGGTCGCGCTTGGCTGCTTCGAGCGTGGCGGCGGCGATCTTTCGGGCGTAGGCCACGATGGCTTCAGCCTCGCGGTGAGCCGAAGCGCGGATGTCCGTTGCCGAGGCCAACGCCTCCTCCCGCCACGCGGCGGCGTCGCGCTTGGCACGCGCCACGTCGGCGGAGGGGACGATGTCGCTGCGGATGTCCCGGACGATCTCGGGGAGCTGGTCGGCCAGCACAGGACCGTAGTAGGAGTCCGGCCGAGGCGGGCGGCGAATTCGGTCAGGATGGCGATCTCTTCGTTCTTGGTCATGTGAGGGAGGATTTGAGTGTTACAGGTCAGAGCAAAAGGCCCCTCAGGCATTAACGCAAGCACTATTTTCAACCATCTTTCGGGGGCAGTTGGACCCGGTATTTCGGGTCCAT
>CAJBVW010000345.1 GCA_903959175.1 uncultured Pseudomonadota bacterium | reverse complement strand
CGTGAGGTTCAACGGGATCGCGGCGCCCCGGGACATGCGATCCCGGGCGAGGACGCCCGGGACCGGCGGCCAAGATGGCCCGCGCGCGGGGACGCGCGCGGAGGCCGCCTTCGCACGTCCGCAGTCGTCTCTGCCGTTATTGGACAGAGCGGCATTTCGCCGTCCAACCTCGCTGATCGGTTGGGCCCTGTGGGGGAGGACTCTATCCTCGACCGTGCCCATGTATTAGCTTCGTCGCCAGTGTGGAGCCGAGATGACGCAGGCAGGATTTGATCTTCGCAATCGGCTGCTCGCGCGGGCCGCGACGCTGTTCCTGATGCTGTTCCCCGCCACCTCCGGCGCGGGCGGCCGCTACGAGGTCCAAGGGGTCAATGTGCTGAGCGCGCCTTCGTGGATGGACGGTGCGCTCGGCGGAGCGGAGCTCGAGATCACGGCTTACCCGCTGGTGGCGCCGATTCCGGCCGACACCTCCGCGCGGGTCACCGCGGCGCTCGCGGCGCTGGGGGGCAACCCGAAGGCCTGCCTCCTCACTGAGCTCCGGATTCGGGCCCCCGTCCCCGCCGCGGCCCTCTCGTCGCTGGGCGCCCCCTGCCTCACGGGGATCAAGCGGCTCACCTTGACCCTCGAGGGGCCGGACTTCGAGGCTGTGACCACCGGCCTGCTCGCCCTCCCGCTCGCGTCCGAGCTGCGCGAGCTCGATCTCGTCTTTCTGCTCCCGCCGCCATCAAACCCCATCACGACCCTCACCGCGGCGCTGCCGGCGCTCGAGCGACTTCGCCTCGACCTGCGGGGCCCCGGCTCGCTCACGCCGCTCGCCGTCGCGCTCGCCGTCGCGCAGCCGGACCGCCTTCGGAGCCTGACGCTGGCCACAACGACCAGCGCGCCGGTCGATCCCTCCCTGTTCGCCGCGATCGCTGGGGTTCCAGGCGTGCAGGAGCTTCTTCTCCAATCGGACACGCTCGACCCCCCGGCAACCGCGGCACTCCTCGATTCCGGCCTCGGCGAACGCCTCGCGTGGCTCTCCGTACATCGCGTAGACCGCGACGCGGCCGTCCGGGTCGGGGCCGCCGCGCCCGGCATAAAGCTCGACTTCGGCTGCAAGGAAAACTGCGATGAGCTGCGCGCTGCCTGGAGCGCCGCGCGGGCGGGTGCACGTATGACCGAAGGGGTGATTGAGGGCGAGGTACGGCTCTTCAACGACGACGACGCACGCCGGATAGCGGGGGTAACTGCCATCACCGGTAACCTGTCAATCCAAGGTCCGATTGATGACCTCTCTGCCCTGCGGGGGCTAACGACAATTGGGGGCAGCCTAAGCGTCTACGGCACGACGCTGCTCTCAAGCATGGAAGGCCTAGGCGGGCTCGAAAGGGTGGGCGGAAGCGTGCAGATTACGCGGAACCTAAGCCTACGGAGCACGGCGGGCTTCGCGTCGCTCCGCGAGGTGGGGACGAGGATCGACATTCCCACCTGTAAGGGCGGCAACCCGCACCTCACCGAGATCGCGTTCCCGGCGCTGGAGAGCGTCGGCGAGTCGGTGCTCATCTCCCGCAAGCCGGGGCGCCTCGGCAACGCCGACTGGCGCGTGGACGCTGACCCCGACTGCGGTCTCACCTATGTCGAGCGGGTGCGTGTCTCGCCGTTCCGGCGACTCGTCCAAGTGGGAGGCCATCCGCAGCGGGGGCGTGGGCTCCCGGACACCGAGCCGGCGCTTTTCCCGGCCCTGAAGTCCGTACCCGCGCCGACGCCCCCGCTGTGAGCGCCGCCGGGGCTCGCGGGCGTGACAGCGGCCCCGAACCTCGACGTCGGCGGGAGGGCGACAACACCCACAATGAAGGGCACTGGCAACGAGCGGCCTCGTCCCACCCCATCAGGTTCGCGGAAGACCGCTCGGTCGGCCCCTGTGTAACGTCGCGCTGCGTGATCGTGACCCCTCTCGCCCGCGAAACGCCGCTCCGTCCAATAACTGGCCGACGTGACGCGAGCCGCGCGGACGCGGCTCGGTCCGGCGCGGACGCCGGACACATGCCTGCCCGCGGCGGACCGCGGGCACCGGCGGCGGGGACGCCGCCTGGCACGTCGTCAGTCGTCTTCGCGTTCTCCGCCAGTACGCAACCTCGTTCGCCATTTTTCGCGAAGCGAGCACAGAAGAGTGCGGGCCATCTCGGGTGCGCGCACCTCCTTCGTCCCCGGGCAAGCGTACCGGCGTAGAACGCGTGCGCCTCGCCGCCATCCGCGCGCGTAGCAGAGCTCCCTCCATCGCCCTTCCCCGCGCACGGACAGCGGCGGGCGGTCGGGCACCCCCGCGATCGCGCACCCTCCCAGTCCCGTGGTCGCGGGCCTTCCGCTGGCGAGTAGCTCTACGACATCGAGGCCGTCGCGCTCTCCGAGGCGAAGACCGACAGGCGCGGCGCAACGCCGTGGCGC
This sequence comes from uncultured Pseudomonadota bacterium, assembly GCA_903959175.1. Taxonomy (GTDB): domain Bacteria; phylum Myxococcota_A; class UBA796; order UBA796; family SXON01; genus CAJBVW01. The sequence continues at coordinate 3,349 of CAJBVW010000345.1, read as the reverse complement.
TCACTCGCTCGGCTCTCCCGTTGTTGGTCCGGTCGGGCGGCCTCGGCGGCCGCGTGGACATGTACCGTGCGCCCTCCCCCGCGCGCCGGCGCGAACCGCGCGTGCGGTCGGACGCTCCGGGGTAGAACCGGCGCGGGCACCGGCACGTCGACGTCGACCCGCTCGTCGCGCCGCTCCCACCCGCTCTGCGCCCGACGACGGGCTTGTAATTCCTGCCGGGCGCGTGACGTGAACACCGACGACACCGGCGCCGAGGTGAGCACACTCCGTCGCCCGCTCGTGTCGGGATCTTTGGGTCGGGTCGCTCGGGCGCGCCCGGCGCGCCCTTCCACAGCTATAGCGTAGGACACCTACTCCACGACGGAAAAGCCCTCAAGATCCATTTCGATCTTGCTCTTGGCGCTCAACCGCAGTGTCGAGAGCACGACCGCCAGATCATTCCCGCAACCAGCGAGGTTAGAGGCACCGACCACGACGAGCAGCGGGCTCGCGATGCTCGCGCCCACGAGTACAGGAACGAGGCCAACAAGAACCGCTGGAGCAAGCATTCCAAGGCGGAAGCCGCCGAGAGCTACTGGCACGTTCACGCACATGTAGAGTTGCAACGCCGGTGTGGTTCGCCAGCCGAATGCAATTTTTGAAATTGGCACACGAGCGCCGAGCATGAAGCCAGCCGCATGAACCGCCTCGTGGACAACACCCGAGACGACGGTACCCAGCACGCAGAGGACAGCGATCCCGAGCGGACTCGAGTACTCACGTACGGCGGCAATCAGATCTGCCCGGAACGGAAACGCGATGCCGAATCCCGCGAAAGTGAGCGCGAGGCCGTAGGTCCAGGCATGGATTCTCGTGACGGCGTCTAGTCGCTTCATCGCGGTGTTCCTCGCAGGGTGAATCGGTTTGAAGGTACCAACGTGGTAGTATCCCACGGCACACCTTGCACCGCGGTCTCTTCTGACCTCGTCGGGCAGTTTATGTAAGGAGCGCGGGCTCGCGGCGATCGACCAAGCATCCATCGTCCGTCAGCCGAGACGCTCCCGCCGCTCCGCTCGTGCCGCACCGGGGTGGGGCCCGTCCGCGCGGAGGCCGCGGGTGGCGTTCGCGCTCTCCCGCTCGCTCGCAGGCACAGTCGGCCAGATCCCGCCGCTCGCTCGGCCCATTCCCGCATGACCGCGTCTCGCCGCGGCGCTCGTGCGGGCATCACGTCCCGGGAGGTTCCGGCCTCGACCGCGCCTCGACCCTCGTTTGAGGCTGCGTACCAGCGGAGAACTGGCCGACATGCTGCTCAGTTCGGGCGAAGACGCCCGAACTGGCCCGGGCGCACGAAGCATAGCCGCGGGTGTCGGCCTCGTCGAGTGCGCCCGGGACATGCGCCCCCTCGGCGAAGACGCCGAGGGGGACGGCGGCCAAGATGGCCCGCGCGCGGACGCGCGGAGGCCGCCTCGCACGTCAGCAGTCGTCTTCGCGTTCGGCGCCAGTACGACAGCCTCTATGGGCATTTTCCATCGATGTCAGCCCACGCGTATGTGCTTGTGCCGGACATGCAAGGGCGTGTGTAGGCTCCGCGCCGTCGGCTGTCGAACCGGCGCCGAACGCGGGTCCGTCCGACACCCGCATTGGGCTTCTCCGCTTCGAGGAGCTCGCTCCCGCGGGCGTCGGAGGTGAGCATCGCCGTATGGATCCGTTCGACCGCACCAACGTGGGCGGGTCGGGCGTGTTGCTCGTGGGTGGCGCTACGCGGACGCGGACTTGGTAGCACCAACACGCGGGGCTGCGGTCCTCGAGGTGGTGGCACCGCGTCGCTCCCACCACTCCCTCTCTCCGTTCGGTCGGGTAGAACCGACGCTACGCTGGCGGCGCCCCGCTCGGCGCGGTGGCTGGTCGTCCGCGAAGGCCCTCGTTGGCTCTCCTCCGCCGAAGACGGCGCCGCGGTTCGCTCGTGATCGTTGGCAGGGACGCCTCGATGGCTCTCCCTCGCCGAAGACGGCGCCCGGTCCGCTCGTGATCGTCCGCAGGGACGCCTCGTTGGCTCTCCTCCGCCGAAGACGGCGCCGCGGTTCGCTCATGATCGTTGGCAGGGACGCCTCGTTGGCTCTCCCCCGCCGAAGACGGCGACTCGGCCGCCCCGTGATCGTCCGCAGGGACGCCTTGTTGGCTCTCCCCCGGATGACGGCGCCTCGGTCCGCACATGGTCCTCCGCAGGGCCCTCGTCGCTCGTCCCACGCCGGTACGGCGGCTGCAGGCGTCGCGAACCGGCCGCGGCTCGCACGCTTGACCAGACCTCATTGTGTGATATATTGTGTGGGCGAGGTGAGACATGGCCACGAACCTGAACCTGGATGACCAGCTCGTCAACGAGGCCGTGGCCCTCGGCCATCACTCGAGCAAGCGCGACGCCGTGAACGAGGCACTTCGCGAGTACGTCGCCTATCGCCGCCGTTTCGAAGCACTCGAGGTGTTCGGCACGGTGGAGTTCGACCCCTCGTTCGACTACAAGCGAGCTCGCACGCGGCCCGGCGCGTGATCATCGTCGACACGAGCGTCTGGTCTCGGGCGTTCCGCCGTCCGACCGATGGACGACAGGATCCCGCGGCGGGAGTTCTCCGCTCGCTCATCCAGGAGCACCAGCCGGTCGGCCTCCTCGGCATCGTTTACCAGGAGCTACTCACTGGCGTACGACATCCGGAACAACTCCAACGTCTTCGCGTCGCTCTGGATCCGTTCCCCCTCCTGCTCGCGGAACGGGAAGACCACCTGCTCGCGGCCGAGATCGGGAACACCTGCCGCGGGCGAGGCATCGCGACCTCGACCCCCGATGCCCTGATCGCCGCATGCACCGTGCGTCGAAACGGAACACTCCTTACCTCCGACCGAGACTTTGTGCGAATCGCCGACTGCACGCATCTTCTCGTCCGGTTTGTTCCAGATGAAATCACCGGCAAGGCGCCCTAACGGCGAGTCGCAGGCAGGGACGCCTGGTTGTCTTTCCTCCGCCGAAGACGGCGCTTCGGTCCGCTCGTGTCGTCAGCAGGGACGCCTCTCTGGCCCTCCTCCGCCGAAGACGGCGACTCGGCGGGATCGTGGTCGCCCGCAGGGACGCCTCGTTGGTCATCCCCCTGCCGATGCGGGCCGTCGCACCGACGCCGAACTGGCCGACGTTCGGCTCGGTCCGGCGGGGACGCCGGACCGGCCCGGGGCGCCCGAGCATTCTCGTAGTTCGGACGGTCGGGCGTGCGCCCCGGGACATGGCCTGCGCGGCGGGGACGCCGCGCACCAGCGGCCAAGATTGCCCCGCGCGGGGACGCGCGGGAGGCCGCTTGGCCACGTCCGAAGTCGTCTTCGCGTT
>CAJBVW010000344.1 GCA_903959175.1 uncultured Pseudomonadota bacterium | reverse complement strand
TTGCCGGTGCCGGTCTCGCCTGTGACGAGCACGGTGGCATCGGTGCGGGCGACGGCGCGGATCGCGTCGAACACGCGGGTCATGCGCGCGCTGCGCGTGAGCGTGGCGCAGAAGCCGAGGCGCGCGGGGGTCTCGCCGTCCGCGGGGGCGCGGGGCGCGCGCGGCGCGAGCGCGCGGGACACGGCGTCGGCCAGGGCGTCCGGGGCGACGTAGTCCACCGCGCCGGCGCGGAGGGCGGCGAGGGCGCCCTCGACCGTGGGCGGGTCGGCCACGACGAGGAGGGGCACGGACGGGCTGTGCGCGCGGAGTGCCTGGAGGAGGGGGAGCCCGGAGAGGTCGGTCGCCTCGAGGGTGGTCACGACGAGGTCGGCGTCGGCGCTGTCGAGCTGCGCGAGGGCGTCCCGCGCGCTGGTGCAGGGGCGGACCCGCCGGCCGGGGACGTCGAGCGCCGCGAGGCGCCGTGAGCCCTCGACGTCGATCACCAAAAGCGACACCCGTAGGCGTGTCGCGACCCCCTCTGCCATGCCCATTCCGACCCCCCGAATGCCTGCCCGCCGTCACGTCCCGCGGCACGACGTCGACACGGTCGCGCTCGCGGGCCTCGCAAAGAGCACGGCGCGGGCCTGCGCGCAAGGGGACACACGCCCGGTTCCTGCCCTCTCCGCGCCACGATCCGGTCACCACCGGGGCGATCGGGTGTCGACGAAACTCGCCCCCTTGACCGGTAAAGTGTGCGGGTCGATCCCGTCTTCGAGCGCGGGGCCGATCGGGGGATCCATCGAATCTTGACCCCGCCGGGGCTCGATCTCGGCCATACTGGTCCGCTCGGAGGCCCGGATGCTTCTCGCCTTGACGTTTGCTGCCCTTTCTGCTCGTGCCGACACCGTCGAGGTGTGGTCGTACGACTCCTTCCAGAGCAACGAGTGGATCGGGGGGACCGACGGCTGGGAGAACGGCTACGACGAGGACCAGTGGTACGGCTACACCGGCAGCACCGGCACGAAATGGGCGTTCGCGTACACGGACGAGAACTCCGGTGACGCCGGCGGGGACTGGGGGGAGGGCGGCGCGCTCGACAACTTCCTCGTCAACGCCGCTGAGGACGTGGGGGACGGCCTGTTCACCACTACCTTCTACACGGGCGACGACGACTCCTTCGGCGTGGTCATCGGCCAGCAGGACGCCGGGAAGTACTACCTCTTCCTGTTCTGCGGTGAGGCAGGGAACGACAACGCGAGCTGCCCGATCGAGCTCGATACGGGCTCCGGCTCCGGCGCCGCGATCGTCCTCGTCAACCGCGGCGAGGCCCGCGTGCTCGCCGAGACGGACGCCGGCTACGACCTCGGCCGCGAGGGCCAGATCACCGGGGACCTCGAGTTCGGCATCAACGACGGCGTGATCACCGCCACCTACGAGGACGGCGGCGTCGAGCTCGTCGCGTCCGACACCACGATCACCACGGTGAACGGCGTAGGCTTCTGGTCCTACGACTCCGGCGCGGACGGCCGCGAGGACTACACGTACCAGGGCTTCAGCAACCCCGTGCTGTACGCCTACGACGACGACGGTGACGGCGTCATCGATGACAACGACGCCTGCGAGTTCGAGGCCGGCTCCCCCGACGCCGACGGCGACGGCTGCACCGACAGCGTGGACCCGGGCGACACGGACACGGACACGGACGCCGACACGGACGCCGACACGGACGCCGACACGGACACGGACACGGACACGGACGCCGACACGGACGCCGACACGGACACGGACGGCACCGGTATCGACGACCGGGACCCCGCCGGCCAGCTCACCGCTGCCGGCTCCTGCAACTGCGACTCCTCCGCCCCCTCCAGCGGCGTGTTCGGGCTCCTGCCGGCCCTCTTCGCCGCAGCGGCCGTCCGGCGCCGGCGCAGCGCGGGTTAGGGGCCGGGGGATGCGCTGGCGCTCCCTCCCCATCATCGCGTTCGACACCGAGACCACCGGGCTCAACCCGGAGGACGGTCACCGCGTCATCGAGTTCGCCGGCGTCGAGATGCACCTCGGCGCCGACGGCACGGTCGACAAGGTGATCCCTCACCACTTCCTGTTCAAGCCGGATGACATGCTCATCCCGCGGGAAGCCTCCGACATCAGCGGCATCAAGGACGAGGACGTCGCGAGCGCGCCCCTGTTCAAGGAGCACGCGCAGGCCATCCACCGCCTGCTCGCGCGCTCCATCACCGTCGCGCACAACTACCCCTTCGACCAGCGCTTCCTCACCGCCGAGTTCGCGCGGTGCGGGCTGTCGTGGTGCGCGCCGCCGGCCGAGATCGACACGGTCGACCTCTCCCGCCGCTTCTTTCCCGAGGCGAAGAGCCACAAGCTCGGCGAGCTCTCCGCGCGGCTCGAGGTCACGCTCATCGGCGCCCACCGCGCCACGAACGACGCCGAGGCCTGCGGCCGCTGCTTCGGCCTGCTCGCCAAGCGTCACGACGCCCCGGAGGACCTCGCCGGCCTCATCGAGTGGGCGGACGCCGTGGGCGAGCCCCCGAAGGGGGACGTGCTCGTGCGCTCGGAGAACGGCACCGTCGTGTTCCGCGGCGGCGAGTACGACGGCAAGCCCATCGAGAACCACGCCGACTACCTCGCGTGGATGCTGGTCGCGCGGCGGCGGATCGAGGGCAAGTGGGACCTCACCTACCCGGCGGACGTGCGGAGCTGGATCGCGCGCTGGCTGCGCGTGCGCGGCTCTGGGCGCGCGGCCCAGGGCATGAAGGGCTTCGGCCCGAACGACTGGGGCATCGACGCGCCGCTGGGGGCCTCGTGAGGCGCCTGCTGCGCGCGGGGCTCGTCGCGGGGGCCCTCCTCGCGGTGCCGCTCGGGGTGCGCGCGGGCGCCTCCACCGATCGCGAGCTCATCGGCCAGCTCGACCGCGAGGTCATCGCGCTCAAACAGAGGGTCAAGATCCTCGAGGACCGCCTCATCGGCTGCGCGGAGGGCGGCGCCGCCAGCACGCTCTACCCGGAGCTGGTGCAGGTCTACTCGGGCGGCCCGGTCAAGGTGGAGCGCACCGGCGCGACCACCCGCGTGATCCTCCCGGGCGAGCTCCTCTTCTCGACGGGGAGCGTCACCGTGCGGGAGGAGGCCGACTTCGCCCTCGACCTGCTCGCCACCGCGCTCAAGCTCCACATGGACGCGCGCGTGCTCCTCGTCGGGCACAGCGACTCCGACCCGCCCTCGGGCCCCTTCCGGAAGTTGTTCCCCTCGAACTGGGAGCTCTCCTACGCTCGGGCCCTCGCCGTCGGCCGCGAGCTGACCGAGGGGCACGGCGTGCCGTCGACGCGCTTCACCATCGCCGGCCGCGCCGACCTCGACCCCCTCACCGGGAACGACACCCCGGAGGGCCGCGCGACGAACCGCCGCGTCGTCGCCCACCTCACCCTCGGAGCGCTCCGATGAGCCCCCTGCTGACCCTCCTGCTGCTGGCCTGCGCGGGCCCCTCCGACGACAGCGCGACGGCCTCCGCCGCGTGCGGCGACATCGACGGCGCCGGCACCGACACCGGCGACGTACCGAACGTCCTCGGCAACTGGACGTCCACCTTCGCCCAGAACGACTACGACGACGACTGCAGCACCCCCAACCTCGACGAGACCAGCGAGAGCTGGATCGGGTCCTTCGAGCTGGACGGCCGCGCGCCAGACGCCCTCTACCTGACCTTCGGCCGCACGGAGGAACGGTACTGGGGCGCGATGGACAAGAACGGCGGGATCACGCTCTCCGGGCAGCACGTCCACAGCGAGGGGACCCTCTACGCCCAGTTCGGCGGGCTCGTCTACCACGACCAATACCAGGATCGCGACACGATCGACGGATCGGCGTTCCTCGGCCTCGACACCGACGGAGACGGCAACATCGACTGCCGCGCGAAGGGAACTTGGAAGGCGTACAAGAGCGGGCTTTGATAGACGCCCGTCCGACGTGGCGCGGGCCGTCCGTTCCCCGGTCGAGGAGGTCTCTCTGAGCCGTCCCCCGTCGACACCGACTGCCCGCCGCATCGTGGAGTCTTACGACGCCACATTTCGTGCGGGACTGACCGTACACCCCGAGTCCGCGGACGAGCCGGAGGCGCTCGCCGCCGCCGCCGCCGTGCTCCCCGAGGCCGCTGCGCAGCTCCTCGAGACGCTGCTGTTCGTGACGCTGCCGGGCGAGCCCGTCCCCGAGCGCTTCCGCCCCGCCGTCGAGCGCGTGGGCGAGCCGCTCTGGCGCGCCACGCTGCTGCTGCCGCGCCAGTCCCACACCGGCGGCGGGGACATCCACCCCCTGCGCTACGCGGGATCCTGCCGGTTGAACCCGTCCATCAAGGGCTACGTCCCGGCCGGGTGGGTCATCACCTTGCCCGAGGCCACCGCGGCCTTCCCGCCGTCCGACGCCCGCTGGGACGCCGTGGTCGTCGCGGCGCTGCTCGGCGAGCAGCCCGGTCCGCTCACGCAGGACGGCACGCTGCGCAAGGACGTCGAGCGGCGCATCTACAGCACGCTGGGCGGCGATCCGGCCCGTTGGGCGCTCGCCCTCCAGATCGCCCGCCTCGTGAGCCTCGTACGGCCCGCTGAGAGCCGGCTACGGGGCTTCCCGGAGGCCGTGCCCCGCCCGCTCGGCGATCCGACGGCCCTGTTCGCCGATCCGCTCGCGTCGACCGCCGCCTCCATCCTGCTGCGGCAGCTCGGCTCCGATTGGCTCGACCTCAACGCCTTCCTCGACCGCCTGCGCACCCGCTGCCGCGAGATCCTCTGCTCTCCGACGGACGGCCGCTACGCCGATCGCTCCGCCGTGGTGTGGGACGACGCCGGGTGGGACCAGGTCGAGGGCGCCACCTTCCGCAGCGTGGCGGACACCCTCCACCGCGCCGGCGTGGTGGACGCGAGCCGCAACGGCCCGGACATCGCGCTCCTGCGCCGCCCCGGGCCCCGCCCGAGCTTCTCGCCGGGCTTCGTGCTCCTGCCGGACGGCAACCTCCTCGTCCATTCGGGCGAGCTGTCCTCCACCGAGTACGGCCGCCTCGCGCGCCTCGCCCCCTACGTGGACGGCGAGCGCATGCACCGCCACCGCCTCACCCGCGAGGGCGTCGCCGCCGACCTCGCCGCGGGCCACCGCGACACGCTCGACTTCCTCGCGAGCCACTCCCGCACCGGCATGCCTCCGAACATCGTGGACACGATCCGCGAGTGGCAGCGCTCCGCGACGCGCATCACCGTGCTCACGGGCGTGGACGTCGAGGAGGACGACGCGGGCCAGCTCCGCATCGCCGCCCCGGACGCCGCCGGCCGGTCGATCGACTACTCGAAGCCGCCGCGCGCGCGCTTCCTGTACCGCAAGGGCCGCGTCACCATCCCCGACGGGTGGGACGCCCTCGGCGTGCGCGCCGCCGTCGAGCGCATCGCGCGCTTCGTGGGCCGCGAAGGGGACGAGCGCATCTACCTCCCCGAGCGCCGTGACCACGCGGACGTGCCCGCCCTCATCGCGCGGCTCCAGGGCTTCTACGGCGGCGAGCTGCCCGGCGAGATCGAGGCCCTCGTGATCTCCGGCACCGCGATGGAGCCCGTGCGCTCCGAGCGCGCGTGGCTGGTGTACCTGCCGGCCGAGGTCGCGTCTGCCCTCCGCCGCGACTGGATCGCGGGCCCGATCCTGCGCCGCGCCGTCACCCCCGAAGAGGTGGTGGTGGCCTCGGAGGACCTCGGGCGCCTGCGCGAGCGGCTGCTCGAGCTCGGCATCCCCTGGCAGGACCCGCAGGGGTAGGCGAGGGCCGGGCACCGCCGCCCGGCCCGCGATTACGCCCGCGCGCGGCGCCGCAGCAGGGCGAGGGCGAGCACCGCGGCCCAGCCGATGGCCGGCGCGGGGCTGCTCGTGCACCCGCAGCCGCCGCCGTCGGGGGAGTCGCCGGGGGAGTCGCCGGCGGTGTCGTCCGCGGCCGGGTCCGTGTCGGTGTCGGCGGGGGTGTCGGTGTCCACGTCGGTGTCGACGGCGGTGTCGGTGTCGACGGCGGTGTCGGTGGCCGTGTCGGTGTCGCCGCCGGTGTCGTCGCCGCCGGTGTCGGGGTCGACCGCGGAGAGGTCGAGGGTGACGACCACGCCTTCGTTCGTCTGGTCCGCCTTGGAGAAGGTGACGACGAGCTGGTCGTCCCGGAGGGCGAGGCCGGGCTGGAAGCCGCCGTAGCTGGCCCCGAGCGCGTAGACGGGCACCTGTTCGACGAGGTTCCAGTCCGCGTCGAACTGCGCGAGGTACACGTCTCCGAACTGCCCGCTCCAGCCCTCGCCCCGGCGCTGCTTGATGTAGACGACGAAGGCGTCCCCGCCGATGTTCAGCGTGGTCTGCGGCCAGAAGACGTTGGTGAGCTCGTCCTGCACCTCGACCTGCCGATCCGCGACGGCCGCGAACGAGCTGTCGAGCGTGATGACCCGGAGCGAGCCGTCGCCGGGCATGTTGCTGGTGACGACGTTCAGCTGACCGTCCCGCTCCATCAGGCTCGCGCCGGTGATGTTGACGGTCTCGGCGATCCGGTACGAGCCGATCGGCGTGTCCGTGCCGTCGAGGGCGAAGATGCTCGCCTCGGGGGCGGGGTAGCCGTCGATGGGGTTGTCCCTGTGGGCGTCGTAGTAGCCGAAGCCGCGGAAGGTCTCGCCGCAGACGGCCGGCTGGTCGACGATGATGGTGCGCACGTCGTCGTCGATGAGGGTGGTCTCGGAGAGGAGCGTCAGGTCGGCGGAGAACCGGCGCAGCACGGCGGTGTGCTGCTCGCTCTCGCGGGTGCCCATGCCGATGTGGAAGATCGTGCCGTCGGGGCAGATGGCCCAGCCGTGGTCGATCATCGTGTCGTCCTCGATGAGCGCGCGGGACGGTGGCAGGCCGCGCGTGAATTCGGCGGTGAGCGTCGTGAGGATGAGGCCGCTCTGGTTGGCCGTGACGAGCGACCAGGTGCCGTCCTCCTGGGGGAACAGGCGGGGCCAGTTGCCCGAACCGTCGAGGAGGAAGGGCTCGCCCACGGAGACGATGCGGGGGCCGGCGAGGGCGGCGCTGATGACGGCGAAGAGCATCCGGCGACGGTATCACCAGTCGCGCCGCCGGTGGGCGCCCGAACGTACGGTCGCGACTACCGCGCGATCAGCTCGACGCGCTTGAGCACTTCGCGCGCGGGGATGACCTCCGCGAAGGGGACGACGGCATCGGGGAGCTCGCCGGCCTCGCCCGCGAGCCGCTTGCTGACCGCGACCACGAGGTTGGTGGGGCCGTGCCGCTTGAGCAGCTTGAGGCGCCGCTCGATGGAGCCCTTCCGCCAGAAGCCGAGGATCTCCAGCCACGCGGTGCGGCCGTCCTTCGTGATGCGGAAGTCGGGCACGACGATGCCCTCGCCGCCCTGGTCGAGGGGCCGCACGTCGCGATCGAGGGCCCACCCGCTGTCGAGCGCGCGGAAGCGCTCCTCGAACCAGAGGGACTCGCGGGTCTCGTAGGCGCCGGTCTCGCGGTAGTGGGAGCACAGGCCGAGGGCAGGCGTGAGCTTCATCGTCTTGGTGCCGTGCCAGCTCACCTTGGCGGTGGCCTCCCAGCCGCCCGGCTGGAGGAGGAGGGCAGGGAAGAACTTGGCGAGCGCCATGCCGTAGCGGCTGGTCTGCGAGAACAACGAGGCGGGGCCGTCCAGCACGAGCTCGTACCCGTCCGGGGTGGTGAGCACCTCGCAGATGAGCTGGTGGAACTTGACCGCGCGGACGAGCTGGCGGACGTGCGCGGGGCCCGCGCCGACGAGGCGGACGCGCAGCTCGGAGGCCTTGAGGAGCACGGCCTGGACGAGCGCGACGTTGTAGCGGTCGAGGAGCCAGCGGGCGGAGGGGACGTCGACCGTCGTGAGCACCTGCTGGTCCGCGTGGTCGGCGTAGAGCGAGGCCTCGAGGGCGGCGGCGTCCACGCCGAGCTCGGCGGCGAGCTCGCGGTAGATGGCGGCGGCGGTGGGGCGGCCGCCTTCGATCTCGAGGTCCGGCGGAGAGAGCGGGCCGCGGAGCGTCGCGAGGCGGAAGACCTTGGCGCGGATCTCGGCGGGGGGGAGCGGCGCGGAGACGTCGAACTCGGAGCGGTCGGTGAGGACCTTGACGAGGCCGTTGACGAGCTTGTGGTCCGTCGCGTCGCCGACGAGGAGCTTCACGTCGTCGTCGAGGTCGACCCGGCGGCGGCCGACGCCCTCGCGGAAGAGGGTGAGGAGCTCCTCGGCGCGGGCTACGAGCTTCTCGGCGACGGGGTCGACGAAGGAGGGCGTGAGCTCGCCCTTGCCGGCCTTCACCCGGACGAGGTCACCGGTAAGCATCGTGTTCCCGGCGCCGCTCGGAGGTGCGCGTCTCGGTGGTGCCCTCGGTGACGAGCTCGTAGAGCACCGCCTGCTTGTCCTTGCCGGGGCGGAGGATGCGGCCGAGGCGCTGCACGGACTCGCGCACCGTGCCGGTCCCGCTCACGACGATCGCGACCTCGGCCGAGGGGAGATCCACGCCCTCGTTGAGCACCCGGGAGGTCACCAGCGTGGTGATCTCGCCGGCCCCGAAGGCGTCGAGCCAGGCGCGGCGCTCCTTGGTGTCGGTGTGGTGGGTGATGCACGGCGCGAGGATGCGGCGCGAGATGCGCCAGGCGGTGTCGTTGTCGTTGGTGAAGATGATGGTCCGCCGGCCCCACTCGTCCGCGATGATGGCGTCCACCAGCTCGAGCTTGCGCTCGGTGCCGTGGGCGATGCGCTTGCTGTCGAGCATCGCGCGGAAGGCGGCGCGGCCCTCCTTGCTGCGCGCGGACGCCATGAGGAACTGGCGCAGCCCGTCGGACGAGCCCATCCGGATGCCGTTGGAGTCGACGAAGGCGCGGTAGCGGGCCCGCAACATGTCGTACTGGGCCTGCTCCTCCGCGGAGAGGCAGACGGAGATGACCTCGGTTTGGTACTCGGCGAGGAACTCACCGGCGAGGTCGGTGATCTCCTTGCGGTAGCACACCGGGCCCACGAGGGTGTCGAGCCAGGCGTGGGAGCCGTCCGGCCGCTCGAGCGTGGCGGTGAGGCCGAGGCGGAGCGGGGCGATCGCGCTCTCGGCGGCGCGGGCGTACCCCGGGGCGGGGAGGTGGTGGACCTCGTCGAAGACGAGGAGGCCGAAGCGGTCGCCGTAGCGCTCCATGTAGAGCGAGGCGCTGTCGTAGGTGGTGACGGTGATGGGGCGGATGTCGTGGCTGCCGCCGCCGAGCAGGCCGATGTCGCAGCCAAAAGCCGCGCGCAAGCCGCCGTACCACTGGGAGAGCAGGTCGAGCGTGGGGACAATCACCAGCGTGGAACGCCGGGCCTCGGCGATGATGCGCTCGGCGACGTAGCTCTTGCCCGCGCCGGTCGGCAGGACGACCACGCCGCGCCACCGGGCGGCGCGCCACGCGGCCACGGCCTCCTCCTGGTAGGGGCGAGCGACGCGTGTGCCGAGGTGTTTGATGTCGAGCTTCTCGTAGGCGCGGGCGCGGTCCTCGAAGGGGGTGCCGCGCCGGGAGTCGACGAAGCCGCCGTAGCGGATGGCGGGCGCGCGGCCGCGGCGGATGCGGCCGTCCCAGGTGAAGCCCTCGGGCAGGGCGTCGGGCCCGGGGCCGTCGAGCACGAGGGTGCCGCCGTCGAAGCGGAGGGACCACGCGGGGTCGGCGCCGGGGTCGGTGGAGGAGGCGGGGTCGGCGGGGTCGGACATCGCGAGCGGAGGGTAGTCGCGGCTCGCGCTTCAGACAAGTCGCAGCCGGGAGACACGGCGGTGGAACCGCCGCCGGGGGCCCCGCCGGGAGCCCTCCCAGCGTCGGCGACGACGATCACGCGCGACCGATGGCCTCTCCGGCTCCAATCTCCCGCTCCAGCTCATCTTCGTCGAGGTCGAAGGGTGAGATCCGGTGCGTACCGAGCACCTGCACGAACGCCGCCTGGGGCATGTGCGCCAGCTCGGCGGCCTTCGCATAGCCCAGCCGCCGTTGCCGAACCTGATCGACGAGCCAGAGGAGTCGCAGGTCCGAGGACACCTCGGCTGCGGACCACGGCTGGTGCCGAAAGGCTTCGGCGGGAAGCTCGACTTCGACGGCGTAGGCGCGGGAGGCGGACATGTCTCAAGGATAGCACCCGCCGGTCCCGACGACGACTGCACTGCGCCGAGCCCTCGGCTTCCCCACCCACCCACCCGCACGCCCACCAGCCACAGTTTCGCGGGCAAGCACCCGACGGCGGGCCCAACGGGGCGTGGTCGGGGCCGCCGCGGCCCCGGGCACCGCGCCCCTCGTCGGTCGCCCAAGGACCCCCTTCGACTAGCGCCAGCCCTCGACGAGCACGGTGGGGCGGTCCAGCGGTTGGAGGAAGGTGACGCCCCACTCGGCGGCGTGGAAGCCGACGCGGTCGGTGTGGGTGAGCTGCGGCATGCGGACGGACTGGCATCCGTCGGTCACGACGAACCAGGCGACATCTCGTAGAAGAGGTAGTCGCGCGTGCCGATCGGGGTGGAGAGCGTGCCGTCGTGATGCGCGAGCGCGCGCCAGCCCTCGATCGGGTAGCGGGGGTCGGACTCGGTGATGTACTTCCAGGCCGGGAGCGTGACGCGTACGGGCGTCGGGACCTCGGGGTAGAGGTAGATGTTGGGCTTGTCGGCGTAGACGCGCTCGGAGACGACGATCTCGACGTCCGCGGCGCAGGTGGTGGTGTCGGGCACGTCCACCCGGGCGCAGCCGGCGTAGTCGCTGTCGGTGTCCTCGGTGCAGGCGGTCTCGCCGTCGAGGATCTCGTGACGCCGACGCCGGACGCGGCGGGCGCGCCGGGTCAGCGACGATCCGCTCCCCGCCGACGTCGTGGCGGCGCACGACGCGCTGATCGCGGCGTACGGGCGCGACCGCGGCGGACAGGGAGCCCGCGACCGCGACCAACCCGCGATCGGGGGGATGGGGGGGATCCTGGCGATCTCGGGTTGCATGGCCCCCGGGGGGATGGCCCCCGGGGGGATGGCCCCCGGGAGTCAGCGCGCGCTCGCCCCCCGCCCCACGCCCTCCCCGCGCGAGGCGTCCGGAGGGGGCCGCGGGCGCGCCCCGCGACCCAAGACCGCCCCACGATCGACCGCCCGTGGGCGTCCGGCCGCCCGGAGGCGGCCGACCGAG
>CAJBVW010000343.1 GCA_903959175.1 uncultured Pseudomonadota bacterium | reverse complement strand
GCATTAGTGACTGGAGTTCAGACGTGTGCTCTTCCGATCTCGCGCCCAGCCCCATCGCCCGCGCCCATCCCCCGCGCCCAGCCCCATCCCCCGCGCCCAGCCCCATCCCCCGCGCCCATCCCCCGCGCCCAGCCCCATCCCCCGCGCCCGCGCCCACCCGCCGCGCCGTCAAGGATGCAGGATCTTCCGGATCATCGTCGCGGTGAAGTCGTGCCCGTGCTTGTAGGCCAACCGCACGGAGTCGCCGCTGCTCACGATGTCGACGCGGCGCACGTCCTCGCAGGGGACGCCGTCCGCGACGGCGCGCGCGGGGCGCTCCTCGGCGTCGAGGACCTCGATGCGGATGCGCGCGGTCGGCGGCAGGACCAGCGGCGCGAGGCGCGGGATGTGGGGGCAGATCGCGGTGAGGTGGATGGCGTGCACGAGGGGGTGCGCGGCCGGGCCGCCCGCGGAGAAGGAGTAGGCGGTGGAGCCGAGCGGGGTGGCGGCGACGATGCCGTCTGCCACCATCTGCCGCACCACCTCGACGTCGTTGACGGTCACGCGCAGGTGGCAGGTCTGGCCCTGGCGCTCGACGTACACGTCGTTCAGGGCGAGCGCCTCGACCTCGCCGAAGGGGCCCGAGGCGACCATGTGCAGCCGCGGGAAGGCGACGGCGTCCCACGCGCCCGCGAGGATGAGGCTCCGGACGGTGACGGCGGCCTGCTCGACGTCGCCCGGCACGTCGTTCATCAGGAAGCCGAGGTGGCCGCAGTTGACGCCGAAGTAGGTGTAGTCGGGGCCGTGTGTCTGGATGGCGCGCAGCATCGTGCCGTCGCCGCCGAGGACCAGGCAGAGGTCGTCCGGGCCGTCCACGCCCGCGAGGGCCGCGTCGAGCGCGCGGGCGCGGGAGGTGCCGCTGACGTGGCGAATCACGGCCGAAGCCTATCACCCGCGGGCGGGGGCCGATCGCGTGCGGCGCCGATCGCACGCGTCCGCGCGATAGCATCGGCGGATGCGCTTCCACCGCAGCCACGGCCTCGGCAACGACTACCTCGTCCTGGAGGACGGTACGCTCACGACGGCCCTCGTCCGCGCCGTGTGCGACCGCCACGAGGGCGTCGGCAGCGACGGCATCCTCGAGCCCGTCCCCCCGCGCGAGGGCGCCGACTACGGCCTCGCCATCCACAACCCGGACGGGAGCCTCGCCGAGAAGAGCGGGAACGGGCTGCGCATCTACGCGCACTGGCTCGTGCGGGAGCGGGGCGCGCCCGCGGCGTTCACGGTGTGGACGGCGGGCGGGACCGTCCGGTGCGTGGTGGACGGTGACGACGTGCGCGTCGCGATGGGCATCGCCCGGGTGAGCCCCCCGCGCGTGCTCGCGGGCGTGACGGTGCACCCGGTGAACGTCGGCAACCCGCACGCCGTGGTGGTCGGGATCCCCGAGGACTGGGAGGCCGTCGGCCCGCGGATCGAGCACGCGGTCGAGGGGCGGACGAACGTGCAGTTCGTGGCGTTCACCAGTCCTTCCACGATCACCGCGCGGGTGTGGGAGCGCGGCGCGGGCCGGACGCGGTCGAGCGGGTCGAGCGCGTGCGCGGTCGCGGCGGTGGGCGTGGCGCTCGGCCGGGTCACCTCGCCGGTGCGCGTCGAGATGGAGGGCGGGGTGCTCCACGTCGCGGTCGCGGCGGACGGCGCCGTCGATCTGGACGGCCCCGTCGAGGCGATCGGGCGCGTCGAGCTCTACCCCGCGTGGGTGGCGCGGCGCTCCGTCGGGCGGATCGGGTAGCGGGAAGCGTAGTCCCGAAGTAGGGTGCGGCCGCGTCGGGAGCCCAGTCCGGGCCCCGTGCCGAGGGGTCCCATGGCTGACGAATCCGAGACCAAGGGCGAGCCCACCGCGCCCCCGAAGAAGAAGTCCAAGCTCGGCCTGATCCTCGGCGTGCTCGCGCTCCTGGGCTTCGCGGCGATCGTCGTCTGCGCGGGCGTGCTCGGCGGCGGCTGGTTCTTCATGAGCCGCTCGGTCGACGCGTACACGGAGCAGCTCCAGGAGCAGCTCGGCGACACCGACGCCATGAACAAGGCCGTCGAAGAGGCGATGAAGGCCGCGGAAGAAGAGGCGCGCCTCGCGGAAGAAGCCTCGGCCAAGGCCGAAGCCGAGGCCACCGCCGCCGCGGACGCAGCCACCGCCGTCGCGGACGCAGCCACCGCCGCCGCGACGCCGCCGCCCGCCACCACCACCACCACGCCCGCCACGACGACCACCACGCCCGCCACGACGACCACCACGCCGCCGCCGGCCACGACGACCACCACGGCCGCCACGGCGACCATCACGCCGGCCACGACGACCACCACGCCGGCCACGACCAGCACCACGTCGTCCAGCACCGCCACGAAGCCGGCCACGACGACCACCACGTCGTCCAGCACCGCCACGAAGCCGGCCACGACCCCCACCACCACGACCACGTCGACCAAGCCGGCGACCACCACGACCGCGACCACGTCGAGCGCCAAGGCGCCGCCCCGCGAGTCGAGCACGTCGTCTTCCAGCACGTCGTCGTCCAGCACGTCGTCCAGCGCGAAGGCGCCCCCCCGCGAGACATCCTCCACCGCCACGACCACCGCGGCGTCGACCGACGGCTCGGACGACGGCCTGGTCGCCCTCAAGATCCGTGCCGCGACCAGCAAGTCCAGCGGCGTCACCGTCACGGTCGACGGCAAGCGCGCCGGCGTCACCCCCGTGACCACCCGGGTCAAGCCCGGCACCCGCGAGGTCCGCTTCACCGAGCTCGACCAGGACATCGACCTCAAGTGCGTGATCACCGTGCCGGACACCGGCCGCACGCTCGAGTTCGATGCGAAGAAGCTGAGCTGTCCCTCCAATTAGGCGCCACCGCCGGCTGAGGTGACGGAGCCCCGCTCCTCATCTTGCGCCACGGCCCCCGTCTTGCGCCACGGCCCCCGCCCCGCCCCGGGCCCGACGCGGCCACCCGCTCGCGTGAAGCCGCCGCGGGCGTCCGGTTTTGTGATCCCCCGGATACAGGTTCGCGGCCCGGAGGCACGCGCCGTTTGACCTGCGCCGATAGGATCGGGCAAACTGCTCTACGAGGACGTCTGGCCCATGCGTGTGATGCTCATCCGCCCCCCTGCGAAGCACACCGTCGAGAGCGAGGTTCCCGAGGCCGTCGCCGCGGAGAACCTCTCGTACCCGCCGCTCGCGCTGATGGCGATCGCCCAGTTCATCAAGACGCACAGCACGCACGAGGTCACGATCCTCGACGCCCAGCTGGACGACATGGCGTACGACGCGCTCGAGGCCAAGGTCCGCGAGTTCCGACCGGACGTGGTCGGCGTCACCGCCTTCACCGTCCAGCTCGTCGACGTGCTCAAGACCGTCCAGTCCGCCAAGAAGGCCGGCGCCAAGTACGTCGTCGTCGGCGGGCCGCACGTGAGCGACTTCCCGCAGGAGTGCAAGAACCTCCCCGGGGTGGACGCCGTGGTCAAGGGCGAGGGCCAGAAGCCCATGCTCGACCTCTGCGACGCCTGGGAGAAGGGCGAGCAGCCCAAGGGCATCGGCGGGACCATGGCGCACCCCGACGACCCCGTCCCCGAGCAGGACGTCTACTTCAGCAACAACCTCGACGACTACCCGATCATCGACCGCACCATCGTCGACTACAAGCGCTACTACGACGTGATGGGGCAGGGCGGCATCTTCACCACCCTCATCTCCTCCCGCGGCTGCCCGTACCGCTGCACCTTCTGCAACACGCCGCGCCACCGCTACCGCGTCATGTCGCCGGGCCGCGTGTGTGACGAGATCCAGGCCTGCCTCGACCTCGGCATCCAGGAGTTCTACTTCGTCGACGACACGTTCAACATCACGAACGCCCGCGTCATCGACCTCTGCGACGAGATCATCAAGCGCGGCCTCAAGCTCTCCTGGACCGTCCGCTTCCGCGTGAAGGGCGCCAACCGCGAGCTCCTCACCAAGATGAAGCAGGCCGGCTGCAACCGCATCCAGTTCGGCGTCGAGCAGGGCACGGAAGAGGGCCTCCTCCGCCTCAAGAAGGACGTGACCGTCCGCGAGATCGAGAGCGCGTTCCGGCTGTGCCGCGAGGTCGGCATCCACACCGTCGCCTACTTCATGATCGGCACCCCCACCGAGCGCACCCGCGACGACGTGATGGACACGATCAACTACTCGATCCAGCTCGACCCCGACTTCGTCATGTACAACGTGCTCACGCCGTTCCCCGGCACGACGCTGTACGACGAGGGCGAGCGCGACGGCGTGCTCGACGTCGATCCCTGGTTCCAGTTCATGCGGGCCCCGAACGAAGAGTTCAAGGCCCAGGTGTGGGACGAGTACTTCACCCGCGCCGAGCTCCGCGAGCTCCTCGAGACCGCCTACCGCCGCTTCTACTGGCGCCCGAAGTTCATCGCGCGCAACCTGACCCAGATCCAGAGCCCCAAGGACTTCATGCGCAAGGCCACCGCCGGCCTGCGCATGCTCGCCTCCTAGCTCCGCTTCCCCGTTCCCCCCGCACTGTTCGGAGAGCCACCGATGTCGGCTACCCAGTCCGTCGCAGCGAAGTCCCCTTCCAAGGTCGGCGCCGCCGCTCCGAAGAAGTTCACGGTCGTCCTCATGACGATCTACAGCGTCGAGAACGCAGGGATCCGCTACGTCTCCGCCGCGCTCCAACGCGCCGGCTTCGAGACGCACATCGTGTTCCTGCGCGACTGGCGCCACAACATGCTGGACATGCCGTCGGACAAGGACATCCAGATGGCGCTCGACGTCATCGCCGACAAGAAGGCCGACCTCGTCGGCGTCGGCTTCATGTCCAGCCTGTACCCGATGGCCCACGAGGTCACCAAGCGCATCAAGGCGCGCTTCCCGGGCACGCCGGTGGTGTGGGGCGGCATCCACCCCACGTCCGTGCCGGACGAGTGCATCGGCGAGGTCGACTTCGTGTGCGTCGGTGAGGGCGAGGTCGCCTCGATCGACCTGGCCACCGCCCTGCGCGACGGCACCGACACCACCAACATCCCGAACATCTGGGCGAACAAGAACGGCACGGTCCACCCGAACAAGCCGCGCCCGCTCATCCAGGACCTCGACTGGCTCCCCTACCCGGACGTGGAGGACGACAACAAGTTCTACATCGAAGACGGGAAGATGACGATCGAGGAGCCGTGGAAGCGCACGGCCGAGTACCGCATCTACTTCTCGCGCGGCTGCCCGTACAACTGCTCGTACTGCTACGTCTCCATCCTCCGCGACGTGTACGAGGAGAAGGGCAAGCAGTTCTACCGCGCCCGCTCCGTGCAGCACATCATGGGTGAATTGGAGTACATGCGGGCCAAGTTCCCCCGCGTGGCGCGCGTCAAGATCGACGACGACACCAGCTTCGCCTTCGGCAACGAGTGGATGGACGAGTTCCTCGTCGAGTACCCCAAGCGCATCGGCATCCCCTTCGAGTGCCTGCTCATCCCGCCGATGCTGCGCGAGGACATGCTCCGCAAGCTCGTCGACGTGGGCCTGATCCGCGTCCAGACCGGCATCGAGTCGGGCTCCAGCAAGGAGTCCAAGGAGATGCACAACCGCTCGCCGGGCAACACCGCGATCATGAAGTTCGCGGAGTTCAACAAGGACCTGAAGCTCGACATCGTCTACGACGTCATCATCGACAATCCGCACGCCACGGAAGAGATGAAGCTCGAGACGGCCGAGTTCCTCCTCGACCTGCCGCTCCCCTACTCCATCTACTTCTACTCGCTGAACTACTTCCCGGGCACCGCGCTCACGAAGAAGAGCCTCGCCGACGGCTCGCTCGACCCCAACCTCGTCGAGGGCCGCAGCACCAAGGCGTGGAAGCAGTTCCGCGTCTCGATGGACTGGCCCCGCAGCAATGAGGACCGCTTCTACCTCGCGATCTACTGCCTCGCGTCCAAGTCGTTCGTGCCGCGCGCCTTCATCCGCAAGCTGCTTACCGAGCGCGAACATTGGAAGAAGCCCGAGAACGTCGACAAGGTGTTCTACCTGGCGTGGGCGGCCAACTACGTCCGCATGTTCAAGGTGGCGCTCAAGTACTTCCAGCGCGGCGAGCTGACCGTCTTCAAGATGCGCCAGTACGGCAACCTCACCAAGATGATCAGCCAGTAATGGGAATTTTCTCGCGCATCAAAGAGAAGGTCAAGGCGGGCATCGGCGCCGTCAACGAAGAGGCCAAGCACCCCGGCCGGCCGCCGGCGCACAAGGTCTCCTCGAACCTGTTCCACCGCGACGAGGCCGCGGCGACCGCCAAGGCCGCCGCCGACCCCACCCGCCCCAAGAACGCGGGCGAGGACAAGCCCTGGTACCTGGACGGCGCGAACGACGGCTGGGACGACGTGAACGTCCAGCCCGACGAGAAGCCCAAGAACGGATAGTCCGCGCCCGTCAGGAGTCGAGCCCCATGGCGTTCGTCGTCACCGAGTCGTGCATCAAGTGCAAGTACACCGACTGCGTGTCGGTCTGTCCGGTCGATTGTTTCAAGGAAGGCGAGAACATGCTCGTCATCGACCCGGTCGAGTGCATCGACTGCGCCGCGTGCGTGCCGGCCTGCCCCGAGAACGCCATCTTCCTCGACGAGGACCTCCCCGCCGATCAGCACGCGTTCATCGCCATCAACGCGCGCCTCGCGAAGTCCTGGCCCGCCATCACCAAGCAGAAGAAGCCCCTCCCCGAGGTCAACGACTTCAAGGGCAAGCCGGGCAAGCGCGCGCTCCTGTCGGAGAAGGCGGGGGGCTAACGGTCGGTCGGTCGGCGCGCAGGCGCGCCTCCCTCGTGCGGGGGCTCCCCGCCCCCGCAACGCCCCCGGGGATCCGCTACTCCAGCGCCCCCACCCGCGCCGCCTCGTAGGACGTCTCCACCGACAGCGTGGCGGCCACCGCGAGGCCGCTCCACGCGCACAGCCCGGCCCATCCGACGGCGACGCCGCCGTCTACGATGCCGACGGGACCTGCCTCGGCGGCGGTGTCGGCGGTGTCGGCGCCGGTGTCGGCGGCGGCGTACGCGAAGGTGCCGCCCGCGAGCGAGAGCGCCAGGGCCGCGCAGCTGCCGCTGCCGCCGGAGGCGCCGTCGAGGCCGAAGAGGAGCTGGTCGGTCGTATGGTCGACCAGGCCGGACACCACGGCGGCGGGGGTGTCGGCGTCCCACGCGCGCAGGGTGTGGAGGTCCTGGACGACGGTGGGGTCGTCCTGGTCGATGGCGACGGACGCGGGCCACGCCTCGCTGGGGCAGGTCACGGCGGGGTCCGCGCAGTAGGCGGCGAGGTCGAGCTCGAGCGGGGTGCCGTCGGGCGCGTTGAAGGTGACGACCTCGTCGGCGCCGACGGTGTGCTCCTGCACGGCGCCGCCGATGTCGAGGCGGATCGTGAGGTCGTCCGACCACGCCACGTCGTACACGCCGCGCACGTCCTGGTCGGCGGCGGGGGTCGGGGCGGGGCCGCCGTCGCCGCCCGCGCACGCGAGGGTGAGGAGGGTGGCGGGGACGAGGAGGGTGCGCAGGCGCATGGGGAGCTCGGGTACGTACAGATGGTACCCGCGACGGGCGGTGGGGCGAAAGGGAATCGCGCGAGGGGGCGTCACCCGGAGGGCGGAGCCCGGCGCCCGGGCCGGGCTCCGTCGGGCGTCCGCCCGATAGCACCCGGCCGGCACCGCCGGCGCGCCCCCATCCTCCCGATGAGAATCGTCGGATGCGCCGCGTGTTGTTGGCCGCCCTCCTCCTCCCCGCCTGCGCCCCGGCCGTGTGCGGCACCGTCGAGTAGGTGTTCGTGTATTTGGGAGTTCCACGCCAGTACGCAACCTCGTTCGCCACCTTTCCCTAAGCGGACACAGGAGAGCGTGGGCCGCGAAGGGTGCGCGCTCCTCCTTTGTCCCCGAGCACGCGTACCGGCGTAGAACGCGTGCGCCTCGCCGCCATCCGCGCGCGTTGCGGTGCTCCCTCCGTCGCCCTCCCCCGCGCGCGGACAGCGGCGGGCGATGGGGCACCCCCTTCGTCGTGGGCTTCGGGAGCCGCGAGCTCGTG
>CAJBVW010000342.1 GCA_903959175.1 uncultured Pseudomonadota bacterium | reverse complement strand
TGTCCACGTAGGCCTTGTGGTGCTTGCCGTAGTGGAACGAGAGCGTGTTCGCGGAGATCACCGGGGCGAGCGCGGTGTCGGCGTAGGGGAGGGTGGGCAGGGAAAGCGTGGTGACGGTGCTCATGCGGGGCTCCTTCGAGGGTGGCGGGCAACGTAAGCACGGCCGCTACCGACGGCACCCGGGCAGGCGCGCAATCGTCGACGCGCGCGGCGGAACCCGATGGAATCGGAGGTCTTCTCACGATCGACCGCGAAGGAGGTGGCGCCGTCGTTGGGCCGCTACGCGGGCCGATCGCCGGAGACGCGGTACTCGTGCCAGGGTCGGAGTTGGGGGCCCGCGGCCGTGCCTACCAGGCGATCCCGGCCACCCGGCGGCCTTCGAGGCGGGAGAGCGCGGCGTCGAGCTCGGCCTTCACGCGGTCGCGGCGAGCCTTCGCGGCTTCGTCCTGGAGGCGGAGGACCTCGAGGGAGCTCGCGAGCCCGACGGAGAGCCGGGTCTGGCCGACCTGGAGGGACTCCGCCGCGAGGATCTCCCGGGCCTTCGCGGCCTCGGAGACGCGATCCGCCGCGCGGGCCTGCTCGCGGGCGGTGGTCAGCGTCACGTCGAGGTCGCGCTCGAGGGCGTCGAGCTGCACCGTCTGGATCTTCTGCTCCAACGCGGCTTCCCGCGCGCGGAGGAAGGGCCCGGCGAGGCCGTCGAAGGTCCACGTCAGCCCGAGGGTGAGCGACCAGTCTTCGAAGGTGCCGGCGGCGGACTCGGCCTCGATCCCCCCCGTCGGGAAGATGCCAGCGACGGCGGAGGCGTGCGCCCACTTCGCCGCGGCGACGCGGGCGGCGGCGACGTCGAGCCACGGGGAGCCGCGCGTGTCCTCCGGGAGGGCGAGCGGGGCCGCGGGGGCCTCGAGGGCGTCGATGTCCTGCTCGAGCGCGCGGGAGAGGGCGGCGCGCGCGACGGCGACGTCGGCCTCGGCCTGCGCGGTGAGCGCCTGGGCTTCGAGCAGGCCGAGCCGCGCGGAGCGCCCGACGAGCTCGCTCTCCAGCCCGGCCGAGACCCGGGCCGTGGTGGCGGTGGCGGTGGCGAAGCGCTCCCCCTCCCGGGCGGCCGTAAGCGCAGCCTCGGCGGCGAGCACGCGATAGTAGAGGGTCGCAGAGGCATACTGGGCGTCGAGCGTCGTCGCCTCGGCGGTGTGGCGGAGGGCCCGCGCTGAGGACGAGGCCGCGCCGGCGTCGAGCCAGGCGGGCGGGTCGAGCACGCCGATCGCCACGGTCGCGCTGCTGGAGTCGGCCACCGCGCCCCCGGAGAAGCGTCGGGAAGCGCGGAGGCTCGGAGTGGGCCCGAGATCGGCCCAGGCCTCGCCGGCCTCGAGCTGGGACTTGCGCCAATCCAGCTCGGCGACGACGGCGGCCGGGTCGACCTCGGCGGCGCGCGCCACCGCTTCGTCGAGCGTGAGCGCGTAGGCGGGGGAGAGGAGGAGGAGGAGGAGGTTCACGAGGGTTCCGCTCCAAGCATGGGGCCGGGCCCGGTGAATGTCACCTGGAGTCTGCCCCGCGCCCATCTTCCGTCCGCCACCCGAGCTCGCCGGTCCCCCGCGCGCCGGTGACCTGGAGGACGAGCGGCGTGCCGGAGGTGGGGCGGCCACAGTCCGCTGCGAAGCTGACCTTCCACAGTGAGCCCCAGCCCGTGTGGTGCGGGTAGAGATCGAGCTCGAGGGGGGTCGGCTTCTTCACCTGCTCGAGGGTGCCCGGGGTGCAGGCGCGGTCCCCCACGAACAGGCGGAGGCGCCAGGGCTGGTCCTCGCCGAAGCCGAAGCGCAGATCCTCGCGCCACTGGGAGTCCGCCGAGAGGATGAAGACGTGGGAGGCCTCTCCCTCCGCGAGGGAGGCCCGGAGCGCCTCTTCGCGCCGCGCGGGCTCCAGGAGGAGGCGGTGGGCGCGCTCCTGCTCGAGGGCCCGGCGGAAGTCCGCGTCCAACCAGGCGGCGCGCAGGAGCAGCGCCGTGGTCAGGCCGTCGGTGTAGAGCCGCAGCTCCCGCGTCGCGTCGCGCGCGGCGCCCGCGTAGTCGTCGGGGGCGGGCACGTCCTCGAGGATGGCCTCGCCCACCGGGTGACGCGTCTGGCAGGCGACGAGCAGGGCGAGGATCACGCCTCGAGCTCGTACCGGCGCACCAATCGGGTGAGCGTGAGCCCGCGGGCGGTGAGCGCGTCCTCCGCGCCCTCCTCGCGGTCCACGATGGTGAGGCACTGCACGACGCGCAGGCCCTCGGCCTCGGCGCGGTCGACCGCCTGGAGCATGGAGGCGCCGGTGGTGGTCGTGTCCTCGACGATGCAGACGGCGGAGCCGTCCGGGAGGTTCCCGCGGCCCTCGACGTACTTGCCCGTGCCGTGGCCCTTCGACTCCTTGCGGACGAGGAACGCGTGCACCGGTCGGCCGCGCGACCACGACACCGCCGCGGTCGCGGAGGCGATGGGGTCGGCGCCGATGACGAGGCCTCCGACGCCGACCACGTCCGGATGGAGCGCGTCGAGAACGAGGTTGCCGACGAGCCAGGCACCCTCGGCGTGGAGGGTGGTCTGCTTGCCGTCGACGTAGAAGTCGCTCTCGCGGCCCGACGCGAGCGTCACGCGCATGCGACGGTACGAGAGCTGCTTGAGCAGGGCGATCAGCCGGTCGCGCATGAGGCCTCCTCGCCGAACCAGGCCACTACGGCTTCGATGATCTCGGCCTTGCCGATCTCGTTGAACAGCTCGTGGCGCAGCTCGGGGTAGATCGTGAGCTTTGCGTGCAGGCGCTCGGCGAACGCCTCGTTGGCGACGGGGTCGGTGACGTGATCCTCGCTGCCGACGTACATCGCGGCGGGGATCTGCCACGCCGCGCCGAGGTGCACCCGGGCCACCGCGGCGAGCATCTCGGTGTACCAGCGCGGGGTGGCCGTCTGGAAGACGAGGGGGTCGACCATGTAGGCCGCGCCGATCGCGGGGTCGCGCGAGAGCGCGGAGGGGTCGATCTCGTTCTTCATCGGGAGCGCGGGGAGGAGGCGGGAGAGGAGCGTCGCGCCGGAGGTCTTCCAGAGCGGGAGCTTCACCCGCACGCCGAGGAGCGGGTTGGACAGCGCGAGCCGTGCGGGCGCCACGGCCGAGGCCTGGATGGAGTCGAGGGCGACGAGGCCGCCCATCGAGTGCGCGAGCATGACCCAGCCGGGGCGCAGCGTCGCGACCGCAGCCTGCATGTCCGCCCGGTAGTCCGACCAGCGGTCGACGTGGCCGCGCTTGCCGCCGGAGTGGCCGTGGCCGCGGAGCTCGACGAGCGTGGCGGTCCACCCCGCCGCCGCGAAGGCCGCGCCGACGTGCTCGTAGCGGCCCGCGTGCTCCGCCAGACCGTGCACGATCAGCACGTCCCGCGCGCCGTCGCCCCAGTGGGCGAGGCGCAGCCGGGTGCCGTCCGCACTGGTGACGAAGCTAGTTCGCAAAGTAGTTGCCTTCGTTCTCCAGGAGCACCTTCGCCTTGCGCTGCTCGGCCTCGAGCTCCGGGAGGATCTCGGGGATGGACGGGGTGGCGGAGATGACCTCGTTCAGGGCCTTCTCGAACTCGGCCTTGTTCTGGGTCTTCGTGGCCCAGTTCTCGGCGAAGTTCACCCGGTTGCCGAAGTGGTTGGGCTCGGCGGCGATGGCCTTGTCGAAGAACTCCTTGGACTTCGTGAGGTCCTGCCCGGCGAAGCTCGGGAGCGCCGCGTAGAACACGCCCCAGTAGCGATCCGGGCCGCTGTAGTAGTGCGTCGCGTCGAGCTCGCCCACGCGGGTCATGTAGGCCTTGACCGTCGGGAGGTGCTTCAACGTCGTCGTGAGGCCGGTGAGCTTGGCCCACTTCCCGAGCGCGGAGGAGGTCCAGTAGATGCAGGAGACGTCGTCCTTCGTGAACGCGCGGGCAGCGGAGGCCTCGTCCTCGTCACCCTTGGCGAGGAGGGCGGTGAACTCGCTGTTGATGGCGAGGCACTTCTTGCCCCACTCGATCGAGGTGGACCACGCGGAGAGCTTGGCGTCCTTCTCGGTCTCGTGCCCGTCCCCGAGGAAGTACCAGCCCCGCACGAGGCGGCCGGCAACGTCGCGGTCCTTCGCGTCGAGGGCGTAGACGGCCTCGTACTTGACCAGCGCGGCCTGGAGCTTGGCCTTGTCGCCGCGCTCCGCCCAAAGCGCGTCGGCCTCGGCCTTCAAGGCGCTCTTCTGGTCGACGGAGGCGGTGGCGGCGGTAGGGGCCTCGACCTCATAGGAGCCGATCTGCTTGCCGCAGGCGAGGAGGACGAGGAGGGGGAGGAAGCGCATGGGGTGCTCCGGGTGCGACGAGCCGCGACAGAGGTGGAATCGGGTCGGTTTTACGGGCCGGAGGCACGATTGTCAACGCTCCGCGCGCCTTGCGCGCCGGTTCACCCTCCCGCCCGGGAGGCCCCGCGGTTAGACGCCGCCATGCTGCTCGACGAGACCCCCCTCGCGTTGACCTTCGACGACGTGCTCCTCCTCCCGGGGCACAGCCATCTCCTCCCGCGCGACGCCGACGTGCGCACCCGGCTCTGCCGGGACATCACGTTGAACGTGCCGTTGCTGTCCTCCGCGATGGACACGGTGACCGAGGCGGAGATGGGCATCGCGATGGCGCGCCTCGGCGCCATCGGCATCCTCCACAAGAACATGTCGTGCGCCGCCCAGGCCCGCGAGGTCCGCAAGGTCAAGAAGGCGATGACCGGGGTCATCCGCGATCCCGTCACGCTGGGGCCCGGCAGCACCCTGCGCGAGGCGCGCTCGCTCATGCGCGAGCGCGGCATCAACGGCCTCCCCATCGTGGAAGGCAAGCGCGTGGTCGGCATCCTCACCAACCGCGACCTTCGCTACGAGCGCAACCTCGATCGCTCCGTGGCGGACGCGATGACCCGCGAGGGGCTCGTCACCTGCGCCCCCGGCACGGACCTGGAGGCAGCCCGCGACCTGATGCAGGAGCACCGCGTCGAGAAGCTCCTCGTGGTGGAGGCCGACGGCACGCTCAGCGGCCTCATCACCTTCAAGGACCTCGAGGCCCACACCCGCCACCCGCTCGCCGCCCGTGACGCCCGCGGCCGCCTCCGCTGCGGCGCCGCCATCGGCGTCGGCGCCGACAAGGACGAGCGCATCGCCGCCCTGGTCGAAGCCGGGGTGGACCTCATCGTCATCGACACGGCCCACGGCCACTCCGAGGGGGTCCTCCAGGCCGCCCGCGCCCTCCGCGCCGCCTGGCCCGATCTGCCGCTCATCGTCGGCAACATCGCCACCGCCGCCGCGTGCGAGGCCGTGATCGCCGCGGGCGCGGACGCCGTCAAGGTCGGCATCGGCCCCGGCTCCATCTGCACGACCCGCGTGGTCGCCGGCGTGGGCGTACCCCAGCTCACCGCGATCTCCGAGTGCTCGAAGGTCGCCGCGAAGCACGGCATCCCCCTCATCGCGGACGGCGGCATCAAGTACAGCGGCGACGTCGCCAAGGCCTTCGCCGCCGGCGCGGACGCCGTGATGATCGGCTCGCTCTTCGCCGGCACGGACGAGGCTCCCGGAGACCTCGTGCTCTACCAGGGCCGCTCGTACAAGAACTACCGCGGCATGGGCTCGGTCGAGGCCATGAAGGCCGGCAGCTCCGACCGCTACTTCCAGGACGACGCCGCCGGCGATCCCGAGGCGGAGACCCGCAAGCTCGTCCCCGAGGGCATCGTCGGCCGCGTGCCCTACAAGGGCCCCGTGTCGGACACCGTCTACCAGCTCGTCGGTGGCCTCAAGGCCTCGATGGGGTACACCGGCAACGCGACGATCGCCGACATGAAGGCGAACGCGCGCTTCGTCCGCATGACCGCGGCGGGCCTGCGCGAGAGCCACGTCCACGACGTAATCATCACGCGGGAGAGCCCGAACTACCGGATGGAGTAGCGAGCGCGGTCTCCGGGGGGCGTTGCGGGGGGCCGGCCCCCCGCCCCAAGAAGAAGACGGAGATGCCCGCTCAGTTCGTCGGCGTGATGATCGTCACGGTGTACGTGTGCAGGAGCGTCACGTCGTCGCCCACGAGGTAGAACGTGAGCTGGTTGGCCTGCTCGTAGTCGTGCGCGGGGAGCGCACCCTCGAGCGTGACGGTGAAGGTGACGGTCTCGCCGCTGCTCACGTCGAAGTAGGCGGCGGGCGCGATCTCCTTGACGAAGCCGAGGGTGTCGTCCGCGGCGATGAGCTCGATCTTCTCGTAGTCCATCGCGGCGACGAGCTGCTCGATGGCGCCGACGACGTCCTCCCGGAATTGCGCGCTCGTGCCGGACCAGGTGACGATGGCGGGCTCGGTCGTGCCGTCGCCGTCGAGGTCGGCGTAGGAGCCGGTGGCGGCGGCGAGGTCCTCCATCTGGGCGTAGGTCGACTCGTAGGTCAGCACGTTGACGCCGACGCCGATGAGCTTGGCGTTCACGGCGTTCGCGGCGTTGACCACGTCGGCGTGGCCGGCGTTGTGGCAGGCGCTGCCGGGGGTGGAGAACTCGCTGCTGTCGGCGTCGCGGAGGGGGGCGTCCGTCGCGTAGACGATGATGGGGAGCATGTTCTCGCGGAAGCCGAAGCCGCCGATCTCGCCGCCGCCGAGCGTGCTGCCGTTGAACGACTCGCCGGCGAGGCCGTCGAAGAGGTCGGTCGCGCTGGCCATGAAGGGGAGCACGTCCGTGTCGACGTTGTAGGTGCCGTTGCAGTTCTGGTCGTAGCCGACGCCGGTGAGGCCCTGGTAGAGCGCCTCCATCGTGCTCTCGGGGGTGTCGTCGCCGTAGTGGATCTCGACCTCGGTCGAGAGCGCGGTCTGGACGGCGGACACGTCCTCCGTCTGCTGTTGGCGCAGGATGAAGGGGAGGTCCGTGCCGCGCGCGCCGTAGGGGGACTCGGCGTAGTCGTCGTAGGTGGCGACGCCGTAGGTGGCGTCGCTGAAGAGGTCGTCGAGGTCGCTCACGATGTTGCGGAACTCGCTCGCCATCGCGAGGGCGAGGCCCGACATGGAGCTGGTGGTGTCGAGCGCGAAGGCGATGTCGGCGAGGCCGGCCTCGACCGTGAAGGCGAGCTCGACGTCCACGGACTCGTTCTCGGGGACCTCGACCTCCACGCAGTCTCCGACGACGCCCCAGCCGGACTGGGTCGCGACCTTGGCGCCGGAGGGGTCGTTGCTGCCGACCCACACCTGGCCGGTTTGGAGGTCGGCCGAGGATGTCTCGTAGAGGAGCTGGAGGGGGACGCTGTCGCCGGGGGCGATCTCGAGCGGCAGGGTGGGGACAGCGGGGAGCGAGTAGCCCTCGCCCATGCCGAGGATGCTGTCGATGACGAGCGTGTCGCTGCCGATGTTTTCGAGCATCAGCGTCTTGCCGGTGAGGCAGCCGAAGGGCACGCCGCCGAACTCGTAGGGGTCGGGCGAGATGGCGAGGATGGGGAGGAGCCACTGACCGGAGAGGGAGACCTGGTCCTCGGGGTTGCTCGCGTCGTCGCCGAAGATGCGGATGGTGGCGGAGTCCGTGAGGTTCGTGGGCTCGTACATCACGTCGACGGTGAGGGAGGACTCGGGCTCGATGATGCCGGTGGCCGTCGTGAGCAGCGTGAACCCAGTCGCGCCCTCGATGCGGACCTCGGTGATGTCGAGGGGCACCCCGCCGTCGTTCCGGATCTCGAAGCTGCGGACGCTCGACTCGCCGCTGCCGAGCCCGCCGAAGTCGAGCTGGCCGGGCTCGACGACCATCACGGGGACGTCGTCGTAGGCCTCTTTCTTGGTCGTGAGGTCGTTGTCGACGTCGCAACCGATCAGGGCCAGGAGGATCAGCGGGAGGCCGGCGCGGTACATGGGACCTCGTACGAACAGTATCGGCAGCGGTGGCGGCCTCCTGAGCGTAGGTCCGACGAGAGGGAGATGTCCACCTGATAATCGACCCTTCCGCGATAGCCCGAGCCCCGCGGACGGGCCACGAAGTACCCGGGTAGAATAGGAGGTGTTCTCCGGAGGTGGAATGAACAAGGTGTTCTCGTCGGCGGCCCAGGCCGTGGCCGACATCCCGAACTGCGCGACCGTGCTCGCGGGCGGCTTCGGGCTTTGCGGCATCCCGGAGAACCTCATCCTGGCGCTCCGTGATCGCGGCGTGAGCGGGCTGACGGTCATCTCCAACAACTGTGGTGTGGACGACTTCGGCCTCGGCATCCTCCTGCAGACGCGGCAGATCAAGAAGATGATCTCGAGCTACGTCGGGGAGAACAAGGAGTTCGAGCGCCAGTACCTCTCGGGCGAGCTCGAGGTCGAGCTGTGCCCCCAGGGCACCCTCGCCGAGCGGATCCGCGCGGGCGGCGCGGGCATCCCCGCCTTCTTCACGGCCACCGGGTACGGAACCGTGGTCGCCGACGGCAAGGACACCCGTTGGTTCGACGGCCGCCCCTACGTGATGGAGCGCGCCCTCGTCGGTGACTTCGCCATCATCAAGGCGCAGAAGGCCGACCGCCACGGCAACCTCGTCTTCAACAAGACCGCGCGCAACTTCAACGCGATGATGGCCACGGCCGCCAAGGTCACCATCGTCGAGGTCGAGGAGCTCGTCGAGCCCGGCGAGATCGACCCCGACAGCGTCCATGTGCCCGGCATCTACGTCCACCGCATCCTGCTCGGCGAGCGCTACGTGAAGCGCATCGAGCGCCGCACCACCCGGGAGGCTTGAACCATGCCGCTGACACGCGACGCGATCGTGAAGCGGGCCGCCAAGGAGCTCCGCGACGGCTACTACGTGAACCTGGGCATCGGCATCCCGACCCTCGTCGCGAACCACATCCCCGCCGGCATGGACATCGTCCTGCACAGCGAGAACGGGCTGCTCGGCATGGGCCCGTTCCCCACCGACGCCGAGGTCGACCCCGACCTGATCAACGCCGGCAAGCAGACCGTCACCGCGCTCCCGGGCGCGAGCTACTTCTCGAGCGCCGACAGCTTCGCGATGATCCGCGGCGGCCACGTCGACCTCACCATCCTCGGCGCCATGCAGGTGTCCGCGGCGGGTGACCTCGCGAACTGGATGATCCCCGGCAAGATGGTGAAGGGCATGGGCGGCGCGATGGACCTCGTGGCGGGCGCCAAGCGCGTCGTCGTCACGATGGAGCACGTCGCGAAGGGCGAGCCGAAGCTGCTTGACCAGTGCACGCTCCCGCTGACCGGGCTGCGCTGCGTGCACCTGCTCATCACCGACTACGGCGTGTTCTCCTTCGAGGGCGGGCTCACGCTCCGGGAGATCGCGGAGGACCTCACCGTCGACGACGTGCGGGCCGCCACGGGCGCCCGGTTCCGCGTCGCCGACGACCTCGTGCGGCTGCCGCTCTAGCGGGGGCGATGGGCGCAGCGCCCTCCGGGGCGCCGCCCGCACGGTGCCGAAACGAGAGAAGCCCCGCCGAGGCAGGGCTTCTTCGTGTGGAAGCAGGGGGAGCGGGTGCCCCCCGTGCGATCCCTACTTGCGACGGCGGGGGGTCTTGCCCTTGACCGCGGCGCGGATCACGATGTACGAGCCATCGGGACCGGGGACGCCACCGCGCACGAAGACGAGGTTGCGCTCCTCGTCGATGCGGACGATCACGAGGTTCTGGATGGTCTTCTGCTTGCCGCCCATCCGGCCCGGCATCTTGACGCCCTTGAACGTCATACCGGGGGTGAGGCGGGTACCGATGGAACCACCGTGACGGTAGTACTCGTGCACGCCGTGGCTGCGCTTGAAGCCGGAGAAGTTCCAGCGCTTGAAGACGCCGGCGAAGCCGCGGCCCTTCGAGTTGCCGACAACGTCGACCTTCTGCTTGACCGCGAACACGCTGCTGACCGCGATCTGCTGGCCGGCGGTGTAGGTGGCGGCGGCGGCGTCGCTCACGCGGATCTCGCGGATGAGGCGGAAGGGGCGCGCGCCCACCTTGTTCGTGGGGCCGAGCGCGGCCTTGGTGACGCGGGACTCCTTGCGGGACCCGTAGCCAAGCTGGAGGGCGGCGTAGCCGTCCTTCGTGGCGGTGGTCTTGACCTGGACCACGGTGTTCGCCTGGACTTCCAGGATGGTGACGGCGGAGACGACGCCCGCTTCGTCGAAGATCTGGGTCATGCCCAGCTTGCGGCCCAGGAGGCCGATCTGTTCGTTAGCCATTGTGCTTCCTCGCATAGGACGGACGCTGCACCTGGAGGGCGAGCCGCGGACGTCGTACGGTGTTGATGCCTCGCCACCGAAGGGGTGGTGAGGGCCCCCGCGTCTATCGCGGTCGGACACCGCGGGCAAGGGAGATCGGTGCGTGTGCCCCGGGCGGGCTCCTCAGAGGGCGGCACCCGAGAGCTCGATCACCCAGTCGCTCTCGCTGGTATCGTCGGAGAGCACATGGGCGACGTTCGCGTCGAACGCGGCCTGCGCGATCTCAAGGCAGCTCTCCGTGGCACGGTACGAGAGGGTGAACGTGGTCGTGGCCCAGGGGGCGAGGGTCTGCGCGCCGCGCCAGCCACCGAGCGTGAAGTCCCCGCAGGTGGCGAGCATGTCGTTGTTGACCTCGACGGTGCTCACGGTGAGGTCCATGTCGCCGATGTTCTGGACGGTGATGGTCCGCGTGTCGGTGCTGCCGAAGAGCGAGAAGAAGTCGGTGATGGCGTAGGGGTCGGCGCCGGTGTCGATGTCGATGAGGGGCGCGCAGATGTCGCAGAGGTCGACGCCCTCGCCCTCGACGGTGAGGTCGAGCGACGGGTGGTCCGGATCGTCGGACTCGATGGTGATGGTGCCGTTGTAGGCGGTCTCCGCGGTCGGCGCGAAGGTGACCTCGAGCAGCTTGTTCGCGCCCGGCGAGAGCACCTGCGGCGGGGAGAGCGTGCCGCCGGTGGTCCACACGCCGGCGCTGGACACGACGTCGCTGATGAGGAGATCCTCGTCGCCCGTGTTGCTCACGGTGAACGTGGTGGTCTCGGTGCCGTCGATGTCGACGCGGTCGAAGTCGTAGCGCATCGGCGTGACGCTGATGTTCGGGCCGGGGCCGCCCTCGGTGTCCGTGTCGGCGTCGGTGTCCGTGTCGGCGTCGCCCTCGCCGCCGATGCCCGTGAGCGGGATGTCGAGCGTGTCCCCATCCGTCGCGATGGTGAGCGTGCCATCGTACGGGCCATCTGTGCGCGGCGCGAAGGTGACGAACACGATTGCGTCGGTCTCGACGCGCACCGCGGCAGTGTCGAGCGCGAAGGCGTCTCCATCCACGGAGAGATCTACACCGACGGGGTCGGAGCCCGTGTTCGTGAGGACGAGCTCCCTCCCGAGGGCGCTGCCGACCGCGACATTGCCGAAGTCGATCGACGCGGCACCGACCTCGAGACCGCCGACGGTCGAGGTGGAGCCCGAGTCGCTCCCGGCGTCGGTTGTCCGGCCGGGGAGCTTGTCGAGACCGATGCAACCCGAGAGGAGGAGGAGCGATGCGAACATGGGATGGGCCCTCCTTCTCCGATGGCGTGCCTAGAAGGTGTACTTGAGGTTGCCCGTGCCGTTCAGGCCGAGGTCCCAGCCGATCCCGTAGACGATGTCGACGTCGACGCCGATGGAGAAGTGGGACAGCTTGGTGTAGTACTCGAACGTCGGCCCGGCGAAGACGATCGGCTTGGGCGAGCTGTGCAGGCCGGGGTCGCCCCCGTACTCGGAGAGCACGTCGTCCAGGTAGGCGGTGGGCTCGATGAGGAGCGGGCTGTAGAGCACGCCGGCACCGACGCGCGCGCCGATGCCGAAGCGGCGCACCGGGTAGAAGGAGATCTCGTAGTTGGCCTGCAGCGTGTAGGTGCGCAGGTCCCCCTCGGTGCAGGGCTCGGAGCCGGTGCCGAGGGTGTAGCAGCCGTATTCCTTCTGCTCGTACCAGGCGGCGCCGTTGTGGACGCCCTGGCCGATGCCGACTTCCCAGGCCATCGACTGCTTCTCGGTGTCGACGAAGTCCTGCCCGACGGCGAGCGTGACGTTCGTGCCGGCGTTCACCGAGCGCGAGAAGTTGAGGAGATAGGCACCCAAGCCCGCGGAGGCCTTGGCGTAGACGCCACGGTTGATCTCGCGGATCACCCCGGCGTCATCAGCAGCGGCGCGCGCGGCTCGGCTGGGCTTCTTCGTCTTCTTGCCGTTGTCTTCCTCGAGGAAATTTTCCTCTTCATCGTCCTGCGCATACGCGGAGGACACGACCAGCGGCGAGGAGAGCAAGGTGGCGGACAGCGCCAGGACCATCATCAACGACTCCGACGGAGGGCGGCGTACAGTAGCACGAGCCAGCGCAAAACGGAAAGCAGGCCCGGAGAGATCCGGGCCTGCCGAGAATCTAGGCGGGCGAGAACAGGAAGGGGTAGGACACGATCACGAGCCCGTTGCCCATCGGTTCGGGGAAGCTCATCCGCAGGAAACGACCGTTGATGCAGGACTCTACCGCGGGGCTACCGAGGGTCGAGCTCTTGGTGATGGCCGAGGAGACGGAGCCGTCGCCCGCGATGGTGAACTTCACGGTGACCTTGCCTGCGAGGCTGGGGCTCTTCGCGAGCTCGCGCTGGTAGCAGTACTTGATCTGGCTCATGTTGCGCTTGACCACCGCGTCGATGAGCGAGCGGTCCAGCGCGCCGATGACGATCCCGCCCTCCGGGGTCTGGATCTCGCCGGGGGGCTTGCCACCGCCGGGGCCCTGCGCGAGGGTGCGCGCCTCGCCGCGGCCGCGCGGGTGGAAGCCCCCGGCCTCCTCGGCGGTGCCGCCGCCTCCGAAGCCCCCGGCCCGGGCCCCGAGCCCCCCCGCGCCCTGCTGGGTGGCGCGCGCGCCGATCATGGCGCCGACCCCGGTGGTGATGTCCCCGGGCAGGGCGCTGTCGCCCAGGAGGGAGGCGAGGGTGGCGTTCTTGCTGAGCGCGCCGAGCACCCCCGCCTGCGCGGCCGCGAGCTGGTCCTGCTTGACCTTCTCGATCGGCGAGCGGTCGTGCGGGTCCTCTGCGTCCTGCTTGCCCATCTTTCCCTCCGGGCCCTTCACGGCGGCCTTGGCGCCCGGGGCGTCCGCGACCTTGGCCGGGGCCGGGGCCGGGGGCAACTCGAGGCGGGTGCGCACGAGGCGGTCCTGCTCGTCCATCCCGGAGGAGCGCGGCGGAGAGGGGATGACCGAGAGCGCCACGCCGAGCAGCATCGCGGCGAAGCCGATGAAGCCGGTGATCCCGAGCATCGGGTAGTCGATGCCGTCGCCCCCGTAGATCGGCACCCGCTTGCTGGGGTGGACCGGGCGCGCCACGAAGGTGGTGCTCCCCACGATGACGACGGCGCGGTCCTCCGGCCCCACGGGCACCCGGATCAGGTCCTCGGCGTCGGGGGTGACGAGCGCGGCGAGGGTGGCGAGCGACCGGTGGCCGGCGGGGCCGTCCACGAAGCCGTCCCAGTCCTTGCGCACCACGCACACCCAGCCCGCGCCGTCGGCCTCGAACAGGGGGTGGCTCGCGGTCGCCAGCAGCGAGGTGGGGACGAAGAAGTCCTCCTGCATGCGGGTGCCGCGGAAGGTGCGCACGAGGGTGGCGCCGAGGCGCACGGCGCGGCCGGGCGCGAAGTGCTTCAGGTCGATCACGGCGTCCCCGAAGACCTGTGCGACCTCCAACACCTTCTCTTGGCCGCGGTCCGCGCTCGGGTCCGGGCGGTCGGTCGCGCGGAGCAGCACGTCGAGCACATGGGTGGCCAGGGTGTCGTCCCAGGGCCCGACGGTCGAGGGGGAGAGGGTCGCTTCAGACATGATGGCTCCAATCACCGGTACGGTGGCAATGGCTTCATCCCCGCATCCTTGCGGGCGAAGGAGAGTTTTCCTCTCTGCCTGTACTGACATCGGCGGCGGCGGACGGTTCGTCAACGACTCGCAATCCAAACGTCAACGCGGTGTGTGGTGTGGCGTGGGCGCGCTGGGCGAAGCGTCGGCGCCAAAAACGAAGAACGGCGCCCGAAGGCGCCGTTCGCGGTGACCGGCTCTCCCACCGGGGTGGGAGAGGGCGCGCGCTACCCGGGCGAGAAGATGAAGGGGTAGGAGACGATGACGATGCCGCCGCCCTTCGGCTCGGGGAACTGGAACCGCATGAACCGGCCGTTGATGCAGGACTCGACGGCGGGGTTGTTCATCGTGGTGGTCTTGGTGGTCGCGGAGGACACCGTGCCGTCCTTGGCGATGACGAACTTGACCGTGATCTTGCCGCCGAGCGCGGGGTTCTTGGTGAGCTCGCGCTGGTAGCAGTAGCGGATCTGGCTCATGTTGCGCTTGATGACGGCGTCGATGAGCGACTTGTCGAGCGCGCCGAGGATGATGGGGTCGCCACCGACGGTGCCGATGCCGCCGTCACCCTTGGAGCCGAAGTTGCCGCCGCCGGAGCCGTAGCCGGAGGCGCCGGACCCACGGCCCTTGGTGCCGAGACCGCCGAGGCCTTCCGCCGTGCCGCCGCCGCCGAGGCCGGAGCCGCGCGCGCCGAGACCGCCGGAGCCGATCTGCGTGCCCTTGTTGCCGATGAGACCGCCGATGCCGTTCATCATGTCGGCGTTGAGGCCGGTCGAGCCCAGGACGCTGTCGAGCGCGGAGTCGTCGCGGAGAGCGCCGAGAACGCCGGCGTTCTCCGCGATCTCCTTGTCCAGCTGCTGCTTCTGCATCTGGACCTTGTCGCCCTTGGCCTTGTCCATCTTCGCGTCTTTCTTGCCGACCTTGCCCTCTTCCTTCTTCGCCTTGGCGCCTTCGCCGGCGTCCGGGTTGTCGTCGCGCTTCTTCTCGTCCTTGATCTCTTCCTTCTTCTCGAGGAGGAGCTCGACCATATGGTCGTCGAGCTTCATCTCCGAGGCGTCGGGAGGGGGGAGGACGGCGACCGCGACGCCGAACATGAACGTCACGAACGTCATGAACGCGATGATACCGAGGAAGGGGTAGTCGATGTCGGCGCCGAAGGCGGCGACGGCCTTCTTGCCCGGGTAGGCCTGGTGGGCCACGAAGATGGTGTTCCCGAGGTCGACGACGAGGCGGGCGTCCTCCGGGATCTGCACCGTGATGGTGTTCCCGGACTTCTTGGCCTTACCCTCGGCGACGAGCTCGGCGAAGGTGCGGCGGGTCTCGCCGATGTCGACGAAGCCGGCCCACTTGTCGCTGGCGTTGCACACCCACTGACCGCCCTGGTTCTGGAAAAGGGCGTAGTTGTCGTTGGGGAGGAACTCGAGCGGGACGAAGAAGTTGTTCTTGTTCGCGGCCTTGTCGTCCATGCCCACGATGGGGATGGTGGAGGTACCGAGGAGCACGGAGCCGCTGGTGACGTGCTTGATGTCGAGGACGGCGTCCCCGAACACCTGCGCGACCTCGAGGTGGCGGCCCTTGGAGCGGTCGGAGGCGGCGTCCGTCGCGGAGGCGCTTGCGCGCATCACGAAGGCCATCACGTCTTCGGTGGGCTCGTCGTCGCCGCCGAAGCCCTCGGTCTCGCCGGCCTCGGACTCGGAGCCCGCGCCGATGTCGGCCGGGATGCCCGGCGCGTCGACGCGAGTGGCCTCGTCGTCCGCGAAGGCGGCCGAGTCGGTGATGCGGACCACGACGCGCACGGCGCCGAAGCCGAGGGTGTCCCCGTTGGCGAGCACGACGTTGCTGACGGCCGCGCCGTTGACCTGGGTGCTGTGGTCCCCGACGAGGTCGAGGAGCTGCACGGTCCCGTCTTCGTTGACGTTGAGCACCGCGTGCAGGTCCTGCAGCGAGGGGTCCTCGATCCGCAGCATCGCCGCGGGGCCCTTGCCGATCGTCACGCTCTCGGCGGACAGCTCCTCGCGGCGGACGAAGTCGCCGCCGTTGAAGATCTCGAAGGTGAGAACGAGCGAACCGGGGGACGAACCGGCCATGGGAAGCCCTTGTGGCCGCAGATGCGGCCCCTGAGGTTGCGCGCCCTTTCCGGAGGACGGAGCGGGCGCGGGAGGGGGCGGGAGCCCCCCGGATGGGTCGGGAGGACTACTTCACTTCGTCGACGGATTGCTCCATCTCGGCGTTGAAGTCCTCACGCAGCTTGATGAGGGGGTTGAAGCTGGCCTTCTTACGGTCGAGCACCAACGCGCTCTGGGGCTTGACGAGCTCACCGCTGACGTCGAGGCCTTCGAAGTCGATCTCGGTCTTCTGCTTGTAGGAGACCTTGCGCTCCCCGCCGCCCTCTTCGTCCTGCGCGAAGGCAGAACCTACGAGGGTACCGGCGACGACGCTGGCGAGGAGGATGCGAGAGAGGAGAGTGCGGGTCATTGAGGCTCCCGATGAGGTTGCGAAGCCGGACGAGGCTGTTGCGAAGCCGGATGAGGCTGTTGCGAAGCCGGAGGCGGGCGAGGCGCTGCGGGCACATTCTCGCGTGCCCGGAAGCTTAGGACAATAGGATGCTGCGGGGGTTCCGGTCAAACTTCTGTCTAGCGGAACTTGCCGCGGTGCTCCGCGGTGCCGCCTCGAACCCCCGACTTGGGGCTTGTGCACGTACGACGCGGCTCGTAGCGGATTCCGGGCCAGGGAGCGCGCCGCGCCAGGCGCCACCGGCCGAAAAACCGAAAGCCCCGCTCCGAGCATGCTCGGAGCGGGGCTGTGTCGGCCGGAGGGTGGCTACTGGGGCGCCGGAGCGGGCGTGGGGACCGGAGCGGGCGTGGGGACCGGAGCGGGCGTGGGGACCGGAGCGGGCGCGGGGGCCGGAGCGGGCTCCGTGCCTGCGCCTGCGGGGGCCGCACCGTCGGCGGGAGGCGGGGCGCCACCGTCCGCAGGGGCGCCGGTGCCGCAGGTGGCCCTGGCGGCTTCGAGCTGGGCCATGGAGTCCGTCACGAAGGTCTCCATGTCGCCGACCATCTGGAGGTCCTTCTCGGCGATGACCGGCTTGGCCTGCTCGATGACCATCTGGGCCATCATGCCGGCGTCCGTCGCGAGGAGACACTCGTTCTGGAGGTCCTTCTCCATCGCGGCGATGTTGTCGGCCATCTTCTTGAGCTGCTCGGCCTGGCGCTTCTCGCGCTCTTCCTTCTCCTTGGCGAGCCGCTTGATCTCGTCCTGGCGCTTGCGCTCGATCTCGCGGTC
Source organism: uncultured Pseudomonadota bacterium (assembly GCA_903959175.1). GTDB lineage: Bacteria > Myxococcota_A > UBA796 > UBA796 > SXON01 > CAJBVW01. The sequence goes on along the minus strand of CAJBVW010000342.1, from coordinate 74,350 downwards.
CTTTTCGACGGAGTCCTTCCAGGTGAAGAACTCGTCGCTCGGGGACAGCGTGCCGGCGCCCTTCTGGTACTCGTCGAGTACCTTCGCCGCCTTGTCGAAGTTCTTCGTGTACTTCTGGTAGAGCATCGCCGCGTTGTACGCGATGGTCCGGTTGCTCGGATCCTTCGCGAGGAGCACGTCGTAGATCTTGGTGGCGCCGTCGTAGTCCTGGAGGCCGCGGAGCGAGATGGCGTACCCCATCTGCGCGTCCGTGTTGCCCGGGTACTGCTTCACGACGGCTTCGAACGCGGTCTTGGCGAGCGCGTAGTCACCCGAGTCGAGGGCGATGTAGCCGAGGTTCAGGTTGGCCGGCATGTTGGCCGGGTCGACCTTGATCGCGGTCTTGAACTCCTCGATCGCGGAGGCCTCGTTGCCCTTCTGCAGCCAGATGACGCCCATGTTGTTGTAGATGCCGGGGTCGGCGTCGTTCAACGTCTTGGCCTTCTGGGCGCAGAGGAGGCTCATCTCGAAGTTGCCCTGCGCGTAGTAGGCGCGGGACAGGTTCCGGTAGGCGCCGACGTTCTTCGGATCGCGGGCCAGGATCTCCTGGGCCTGCGCGATCGCCTCGTCGTAGAGCTTCGCGCCGGTGAGCACGTCCACGAGGTTGGCGCGAGCCTGGAGGTCGGCCGGGTTCTTCTCGATGAAGCCCTTGTAGAGGGTCACCGCCTCGGGCCCCTTGCCGGACGCGCCGAGCACGAGGCCGAGGTTGAAGAGCGCCGAGTTGTACGCGGGCTGGAGCTCGAGGGCCTTGCGATAGTTCGCCTCGGCCTTGACGAGATCACCCGTGCGCTCGGCACAGTAGCCGGCGTTGTACCAGGCCTTGGCGAAGCCGGGGTCCGCGACGGTGGCTGCCTCGAACTTCACCAGGGCCGCGGCGTAGTCGACGCTCGACGCCTTGAGCAGCGCGACGCCTTCGGTGAAGACCTTCTTGGGGTCCACCTGAACGACGGCGTTGGGGTCGACCGGAGCTTCGGTCTTGGGGCAGCCCGTCAGCGCGAGCAACAAAACAAAGGAGAGGGTGCGCATCGGGATCCCTTACGGCTCGGATTCGAAGTTGCCGGCGAACGTCGAGGGCGCCGAGTAACGGGGCTCGGGGATCTTCTCGAAGAGACCCGGGTAGTCGTCGGGGCGGAGGACGCCGAGGCGGCGCGTCGCGTTCGCGGTGTTGTCGTTGTAGAGGTTGAGCTCGTACGACTTCCCGAGCGCCGCCGAGTAGGCCGCGGCGGCCTTCTCGATCTGCGGGTAGGCCTTGTCCTGCAGGGCCATCGTGTAGAGCTCCTTCTGGTCCGCCGTGAGGTACGTCGGGATCCAGGAGCCCTCGAGCGACTCGCTCAGGTTCTCGTACGCGGAGCCGAGGCGAGCGAGCGCGGCGAGACCCCACTCACCGGCGCCGGTGCCGATGATGGCGGCGTAGGTCTTCTCGACCTCGCCCATGGCCTTGACCTTGGTGACGAGCTGGTCGGTCAGGAGCTTGTCGGTCTGCTTCTGGTTGAGCTTCTTGTCCCCGGGGCCGCTGATCTTCATGGCCATGTAGGCCTGGTACTGGGGCTCGGCGAGGATGTACATGATCTGGGCCACGTACTCGACCGAGCTCTCGAAGGTCGCGCCGGCCTTCTTCTGGGCGTCGAAGAAGGCGATGGTCTCCTTCCAGTGCTGCCCGACCTTCGCGCCCTGACCCAGCTTGTCCATGAGGAGGCCGTAGTGAAGGCGGGCGTACATCAGCTCGTCGAGCGAGCCCATGACCTGCGGGGGCTGCCCCTTCACCGTCGGCTTCGGCGTGTAGAAGGACAGGTAGACCTTGGAGGCCTCCGCGTACTTCTCATGCTCTTCGTAGATGCGGCCGATGTCGAGCTGGATGCCGTTGAGGTTCGGCTTGTCCGGGAAGGCCGTCATGTACTGCTGGTAGTTCTTGATCGCCTGCTCCCACTGACCGAGGGAGTTGCGGAAGAGCGCAGCGGAGAAGATCGCGTCGGACGCGCTTGCGTGCGTCTTGTCGAGGGCGAAGAGCTTCTCGTACCAGTTCGCGGCTTCGGGGAAGTTCGCGATGGACTCGTAGTCGAACCCGAGCGAGGCCACTTGGTCCTTGTAGAACTTGGACTTGGGGAACTTGTTGATGAGCTCGAGGCGCACCTTCATCGAGTCGGTGACGTTGCCGAGGTCGTGGTAGTACACGCTGGCATTGTTCAACGCGAGGTCGGCGTTCTGGGAGCCCGGGAACTCCTGGTAGAAGGCCCAGAAGTTCGCGGCGCCCTGCTTCTTGTCCGAGGTCTTCTTGAAGTCGATCTCGATGAACTTCAACGAGGCGTTCTCGTAGATGCCGTAGACCTCCTTCTTGAAGGAGTCGGACCCGAGGCCCACCTGGTCGAAGTAGAACTTGGAGTTCTTCTTCAGGCTGTCCCAATCCTCGACGAGCGCGAAGCTGTCGAGGATGAGGTTGGCGGCCTGCTCGGCCTCCTTGGACTTGGGGTCCATGGAGATGACGACGTTGAAGCGCTCCGAGGCCTCCTTGAACTGGTTCTTGTTGTACAGGAGGTACGCGGACTTGTAGATGATGTTGCGCGCCTTCGGATCGGTCGGGAAGAGCTCGCGGAACTGGTCCAACGCCTTGAGCTGCTTCTGCTCCCAATCGGAGAGCGGGAGCGGATCGGTCTTCTTGCCGGGGTCGGGGCCGGCCCCGCCACCGCCGTTCTTCGCTTCCCTCTTCATCATCTCTTCAGCGGCGAAGATGGCGGACTCGGCGCAGAAGCGCGAGTGCTGGCCCTTCTTGTCGATGCTGACGACCTTCATGTACTGGTCGTACGCGGAGTCGTACTTCTTGATCGTGTAGAGGAGCTCCGAGTAGGAGTACCGCACGTCGTAGCTGTACTTGGAGTCGGGGAACTCCTGGATGTAGACCTCGTAGGCCTTCTCCGCGAGCGCGTAGGTGGAGGCGGCCTGGGGGCCGGTCTTCAGCTTCTTCGCCTCGTTGTGGTAGTTGATCGCGACGGTGCGCAGGCCCTTCTCGATCAGCTCGTCGGCGGTCTTGACGGCGTCCTGGTTGGCGGCGTTGGTGCGCGCCCAGGAGCTCTGCTTGCCGTAGTTCTTGAGGAGACGGTCGATCTCGGCGAGCGTGTCCTCCTTCTTGCCCATCTTGGTGTAGGCCTGGATGATCTCGTTCTGGAAGTCCGGGGCGGCGGGGCCCTGGGGATCCTCGGCGATCAGGCGGCGATACGTCTGGATGGCGGACTCGAACTTACCCTGCTCGAAATAGGTCGCCGCGAGGCGCTTGAGCATGTCGCGGATGAGCTCTTTCTTGCCGAGCTTGTTGAAGTACTCGTAGGCCTCGTCCATCTCGCCGGCGTCGGCGAAGAAGCGGACGAGGTCCTTGAGGGCTTCGTCCTGGAGCTGGAGGGTCTTCATGAGCGGCTTGCCGTCCGCTCCGACCGCGCCGCCGCTCATGGAGTAGGAGACGACGGCCTTCATCTTGTCGATGGCGGTCGCGTAGTCACCCACGTTGTAGTAGCACCAGGCGAGCTTGTAGTTCGCGAAGGCGTATTTCTCGTGGTCCTTGTAGGCGGCGGCCTTCTGGTAGGCGTTGAGCGCCTTGTAGGCCTCGTTCTTTTCGAACCAGTACTCGCCGATGAGCACGTAGGCGTCCGGGACGAACTTGCTCTCGGGGTAGGTCTTCACCAGACGGGTGAACTCGGCGTTGGCCGGGTCGGTCTGGTTGGTGTCAGCGAGCGCCTGACCGAGGTAGAACGTCGCTTCGTCCGAGCGCTGGTACTGCGGGTAGCTCGCGAGGATCTGCTTGTAGAGCTTGATGCTCTTGTCCTGCCAGCCGCGCGACTCCTTGACGTAGTCGGCCTGCTTGACGTTGTCGGTGTTGCCGTTGGGCTTGTTGAACTCCTCGTCGATGGCCTTCTGGAAGACGGCCATCTCGGAGAGGTACAGGTCACGGCCCTCTTCGAAGTAGAGGTCCGCGAGGCGCAGGAGCATCTCGGCCTTCTGGTCGCCCTGGGCCGTCGTGCCAGAGATGATCTCCTTCAAGCGGGAGATCGACTCGAGACGGGCGGCGCGGGCGGCGGCGCGGAGCGCTTCCGACTGCTGAGTCGCGGCGTCCACGTCCGTCGCCTTGAGGACGCGGCGCTCGGCCTTCTGGTCACGGCTCTGCGCGTGTGCGGCAGAGGGCGCGATCGCGACCTCCAAAGCGCCTGCGCCGAGCAGGAGGCTCAGCGCGAGGCCGACGCGAGGGACAAACGTACGTTCCATGATTCAGACTCCTGATCCGCGACCGGCGAGCGGGGACCGCCGACGAGGGGCGGCTCTCGAGCCGCCCGGGATGAAGGGAAGGGCTACTTGCAGGAACCCTGCTCGGTGTACCGATAGTACCCGAGCTCGTCCTGCCAGAACTCGCCGTTGAAGGGCCAGTAGATCTTGTTGGTGGAAACCGAGAAGTCGATCTCGGTCTCCTTCGAGGTGTCCGACAGGTCGGTGGTCGTCATCATGTAGTTGAGGATGCCGCGCTTGGCGTCGATGACCTCGAACCGGATGATCTCGGCCTGGGTGAGCAGATCGCCCAGGTAGGTGGTCATGGTCACCATCTCCTGGAGCAGCGCGAGGCCAGCGCGGCGCTTGAGGCGCTCGCGATCCTCGGCGATGACCTTGTGGAGCTGCTCGCCCACGCTGTCCTTCCACTGCGACTTCTGCGAGTCGATGAGCGTCTCCTCGCGATCCATGATCTCGAGGTGCGTCACGATGCCGGCGAGCTCCTGGTCACGCAGGATGCGCGTGAACATCGCCTTGGGCAGCACGGTGTCCGGCGCCTTGTCACCGAAGTAACGGTCGAACGCCTGGTCCGCGAGCTTGCGCCCTTCTTCTGTCGAGTACTGCTTGAGGAAGTCCTTCATCTCCGCGTGCATCGGGCGATAGTTCGCGTCGAAGTCGAGGAGGAGGCGGTCGACGTCTTCGTACTCGCAGAGGTTGAAGAACGTCAGCGCGCGGAGGACGGTGGCCTCGGGGACGAACTCGTCCTGCTTGTAGAACGGGCTCTCCAGGGTGAGGAGCTGCCCGAGCGTCAGGTTGAGGTCGGACAACATGAAGTTCGACCAGGCGCTCTCGAACAGGCTCTGCGGCCAGTAGCGGGACTCGCGCGAGACGTACCCGTAGTACGTGTTCGCGTCCTTGAAGTTCTCGATGCTGTAGTAGATGCGCGCGATGTTCATCAGCGAGAGGTCGCGGAGGCGATCGAGCTCCTCGAGCTCCTGCTGGGTCGAGGCGGTAGCCTCGGTCTTCGCCACGTCCGTGAACGAGCGGACAGCGCTCTTCAGCTTGCCCTGCTTGTTGTAGATGACCCCCTCGAAGTACTTCGAGCGGGTGTACAGGTCGGACTTGTCGGACACCTGACCGAAGTACTTGCGGGCTTCGGTGAGCTTGTCCTGCTCGTAGAGGCGAACACCCAGCAGATAGTAGAGCTGGTTGCGCGCGGAGCGGGGAAACTCTTCGGGCGGGATCTTCGCGACGATGCGGGCGAGATCGGACTCGTCACCCGTGAACTTCGCGATGCTGACGAGCTTGGGGAGCGCGTACTTGAAGTAGGGGTTGGACGGCCCCTTCTTCAGCACTTCGATGAAATAGTACTGCGACGCGTGGAACATCTCGAGGTCGTAGAGCGACCGCGCGAGATAGTAGAGGACCTTGCTCTCCTTGTCGGGGAACTGGTTCTCCTGCAGCATACGGAAGAGCTCGTAGCTGGCGGTGAGGGGCTTCTTGGCGTTGTACGCCTTGACCGCGCTCTCGAGGGCCTCGGGATCACGCCCCTCGTCCTCGTCGGTGCCCTCTTCCGGGAGGTCCTGCAGCGACTTGCCGCCGGACTTCTTGGGGGCGCCGATGGCCTCGGTGTTCTCGTACTCTTCGTCGGTGGCCTTGCCGCTCGACTTGGAGGACTTGGTGGTCTCACCGCGGACGGGGGCGTCGTCCTCCGGCGCGGCCTTCTGCATCTGGGCCTTGGCGGCCGCGACGATCTCGGCGGGCGCGCCCTCGTTGGTGAGGCAACGGATCGCGTCCGCGCTGAACGTCTCGCCGGAGGAGGCGATGGTGTCCACGACGATGGACGCCGGGACGTTTACGTTCACCATGTTCATGATCTCGTCGCAGCTCAGCGCGTGAGCGGAGGGCGACCAGAGCATGGCGAGCGCGAGCGCGGGGGCCAAGGGGAGGAGGTGCGTCTTCATCACTTCATGCCCGGGAAGAAGAAGGACACGTTGGCCTGGACGATGAAGTTGTTCTTCATCTCCAGCGTGGTGGAGTTGACGGTCTCGATGTAGGACATGGACTTGCCCTCGATGCGGGCCGCGACGCCTTCGTTGAAGGCGATGCGCGCGCCGCCGCCAATGACCGTGGTGGGGTGCACCTGGTTCTGGGTGAGCACGGCGGAGTCGTCGGTGTTCTGGAGGGCGACGAGGTCGTCCTGGGTCGCGGTGACACCGAGGCCGAAGTAGCCGAAGATGTCGAACGCGATGATCTTGCGACCGACCGCGGCCTTGCCGTAGATCGGCGAGAAGGCGAGGGCGGCGCTGCCGTGCGCGGTCAGCTTGGAGATGTCCGGCGAAACGCTGTTCTCAATGAGCAGCTGCTTCGACAGACCCTTCCAGTCGGGGTCGTTCTCCCCACCCTGGCCGAGGATGGGCGCGTAGCCGATCTGCACTTCGGCCGCGAAGACCTCGGTGAGGTGGTAGTCGAACACGCCGCCGATGATGTAGCGGTTCAGGAACGGATCGTTCGCGACGAAGCCCAGGCTCGGACCCACCTCGTAGCGGTGGATCTTCATGAAGTTCTTCTTCTGGATCGTCTTGATGATCCGCTTGCGCTTGTCGTCCTCGCCCGGGAGGGCGGTGGAGACGGCGTCCCCCTTTTTGACGGAGTCGCGCTCGGACTTCACGGAGTCCTCGGGCGCGTCGTCTTCTTCTTCGTCCTGGGCCACGCCGTCGGCGGAGGCTTCGGTGACGACGGGCAGATCGGCAGGAGCGTCCTCGGCGAGCGCGGGGCCGACGAGGGAGAGCGCGAGCAGCGGGAGGCTGAACATGGACATGAGCGCTCCGACCTTAGAAGTTGAACATGCGCGGCTTCATCCGCGGAATGTAGATGCTGACGCCGGCCGTCGTGAGGAACGTGTTGTACAGACGTTTCTCGAGGGGCTCCGCGCTGCCGTCGGCGAGCTTGTTGCCGTAGTCCGGCTCGTTCGCGATGTAGAGCGCGCTGCGGGCGTCGATCTTGAGCGCGATGGACTGGGTGAGGAAGAAGTCCAGCCCGATGCCCAGGTTGAGGGCGGGGTAGGCCTCGGTCGACGGGGTGATGGCGGGGATCGCCGGATCGGCGCCCTCCACACCGGCCGTGTAGTCCGGGTTGATGCTGGCGAAGTCCTTCGTGACCAACAGGAGGCCGACACCGGCGGTCCCGTAGACGTCGAAGTTGAGGACGCCCTCGCCGATCAGGTTGATCTTGCCGTAGACCGGCGACCAACGCGCGGAGAAGATCGCGCCGAGCTGGAGCCGGTCGAGCGGCTGCCGGAACGAGGTCTCGTTGTTGCCTTCGTAGGCGATGCCAACGAGGGTCTGCGTCAGGCCCTTCATGCCCGCCGCGCCGGTGTTGGGCGCGTAGAGGAACGCACCCTCCGCCGCGAACGAGTCGCTGAAGTGGTAGGCGGCGATGGCGCCGCCATAGACGCTCGTGACGAACGCGTTGTTCGGGACGTAGCCGATGGACGGCGCGATCTCGAAACGGTTCGCCTTCACGAAGAACTTGTTCTGGATGAGGTTTACGGGGAGCTTCTTCCCCTTCATCTCCTCGAGCGCCGTTCCGGCCGGATGGTCGGCAGCGGTGGCTTCAGGCGCCGAGGCCAAGAGGGCCATCAGGCCCAGGACGGCGATCGACAACTTCGACGACAAGGTGCTTCGTGTCGGGCGGGGGACCGGCAACGTGGTCATTCAGGCTTCTCCGAGGCTCCAGCACAGGGCGAAGAGGGCAGGCACCCTCGCGGCCCGGGACTGTAGCACGGATCCTGCTGTTAGGGAGGAGAAGCTCACGCGAGGCCCCATGCTGCTGTTCCTCCCCCTCTTGTCCATCGTCAGCGCGGCTTCCCCGGAGCCCGCACTCCTGGCGCCGGAGGGTGGTTCGATCGCCGGCGTCGCTGTCGCGCTCACGTTTCGGCCTGGGCCCGGCGGGCTAGTGTCGATTGATGGCTGCTCGGCCGTGGAGCTGGAGCGTCAGGAGGGCGATCGCTGGGTGCCCGCGCGCTCGAGCGTGACCTGCGACGGAACCGCCGTGGCCCTGCTCGTCCCGGCGGAGCTCGTGCTGACGGTCGCTTCGCCCGCGGCAGGCACCTTCCGGGGCGTGGTCGCGTGGGGCACCGGATGCGTCGCCGGGCGGTCGTTCGCGCGCGCAGCCTGCGGCGCCCGGGGCGTGGCGCGGAGCGAGGCGTTCACGGTTGCCGCGCCGCCGCCGGCCCCGGCTCAGCGGTAGCGCGCCGACAGCGAGGCCCAGGCCATGCCGCCGCGGCGGTCACGCACGACGACCCAGAGCGTCGAGGCGTCGGCGGTGGGGGCCTCGGGCGCGTAGTAGATGGCCTCGAAATAGGGCCATAAGTCTGTGGTCTGGTCGAACTCGCCGGCCTCGGTGTACCAGCTCAGGTACGGCTCCTCGGTGCGTTCCTCGACCTCACCGGCGTTGTTCACGAAGGTGTAGGGCTCGACGGCGTCCTCCGTGAGGGCGACGGTGAGGGTGTAGGGCTGGCCGCGGTCCAGCGAGACCACGGTGCCGGGCGGGACCTCCACGCCGTCGACGCTGACGGCGCGGATGGCCGGGTTGTGGTTGGGGGACACCGCGAGGCTGACGGGCACGCGCTTGTAGGCGAGCTCGAGGTCGTCGGAGGAGAGATCCGCGTCCTCGGGGATGGCGCTCACGTTGACGATGGCGGTGAGCCCCTCGAGCTGCTCGTCGGAGGTGAGGCCCGCGAGGGCGTCCTCCGGCACGTTCCACACCGGTGGGAGGAAGGGCTCGGCGCCGATGAAGCCGGCGTCGTAGAGGGCCTCCAGCTCGTCGGCCGTGAGCTCCCCGGTGGGATCCAGGCCTTCGAGGAGGCTCTCGTCGATGGTGCATCCGTAGTCTCCCTCGCTCGTGAGGCAGGCGAACCACACCGTGGCGGCGACCTCGACGTTCGGCGAGACGACGAGAGAGGTGAACGTGACGCGGTCTCCAGGCCTCGGCTCCGCCGGTTCGGCGGCGACGGCGAGGACGCGCAGACGGTCGATCTGCCAGCTCTCGGAGAGCTTGTTCTCGGTGCAGGCGAGGAGGGTGAAGATCAGCATCAGAACTGGAACCTCGCCTCGAAGCCGGGGCTCGGGATGAACGGGAGCCCCTGGATGTAGGACTTCTCGGTGTAGTCGTAATTATACAGCTCGAACTCTGGGTTCTTGCCGTGGACGACGTTCAGTAGGTCGACGTAGAGGTCGAGTTGCCACGCTCGGAAGGTGAACAGCTTGTCAATTCGGCCGCTCACCGCCCAATAAGCCGGCAGTCGGTCCGAGTTCGGCGCGCCGGTGGCGAAGGCCTGGTAGCTGTCCTGATCGACGTCGTAGACGCCGAGGGAGTAGGGGGTCGTCGGGTTCCCGGTGACGTACTCGACCTTGGCGGAGGCCTCGATGTCCCACGGGAGCTTGTAGCCGGCGGTCCCCACGAGGATGTGCGTCTGGTCGAAGTCGAAGGGGTACCACTCCTCGTCGGGCTGGTCACGGCGCTCAGAGCGGGAGAGCGTGTAGCTGATCCACCCGAAGAAGCGGTCGACGGGGGCGTGGCGGAGGAGGACCTCGAGGCCGTAGGCGCGGCCGACGCCGGCGTTGACGAAGAATTGGTCGTCCAACGACTGGAACTCGGGATTGCCGACGATGAGGTTGTCCAGGGCCTTGTAGAAGACCTCGGCGTCGACCTGCACAGCGGGGCCGATGTCCTGCTCCCACCCGAGCGAGCCCGCGAGCGAACGTTCGAAGCCGAGGTCGACGGGGAGGTCGTCGACGCGGTAGCTCTGGAAGGGCTGCGGGGGCTGGTGGTAGAGGCCCACGGAGCCCTTCACGCGCCCGCCCTCGAAGACGGAGAAGCGTCCGGAGAAGCGAGGGTCGAACGACCAGATGTCGTACTCGCCCGGAATGCTCACGAAGTTGAAGCGGAGGCCGGGGGTGAGGAGGAGGCGCTCGGGGTCGGCGAGCGGGCGGAGCTCGGCGAGGAGGTAGAGGTCGGGCCCCCACCCGGGTTGGGTGTCCTGTACGGTGAAGGGCTCGCGCTCGGCGAGGGGGTCGGTCTCGGCGAATTGGGACGGATCGAAGGGGAGTGTGATCGAGAACGGGGCGATGCCGCCCACGAAGTCGACGCCGGGGACGAGCTTGACGTGGGCGTTGGGTGTCCACGCGAGCTCGGTGCGGACCTCGGCCATCCATTGGGTCTGCTCGAGCTGCCACGCGTTCCCGAGGCTGAAGCTGGCGTAGTCGTTGCCGACCGAGGGGATGACGTGGAGCTCGAGGGTGTCGCTGAAGCGGTGCTCCCACCGCGCGAGGATGCGGTGGGTGGAGTACGTGGTGCCGAGCTCGCCCTGGCCGTCGGGGTCGGAGCTCTGCGCGTAGCCCGGCGGCGTGGACGCGATGAGCACGTCCTGGAAGCCGAAGATCAACAGGGAGAACTCGTTCGGGCCGTCCCCCTGCCACTGGTACTTCGCCTGGTAGTCCCACCACTGGGGCCGGGCGACGAAGCCCTCGTCGAGGAAGAGGGGGAGGATGGCGTCGACGTAGGAGCGGCGGGCGGCGACGCCGAAGCCGTGCTGGTCCTTCTTGCCGAGCGTGCCGGTCACGAGAACGCCGGAGTCGAGCAGGTCGGTGGACCAGGTGACGTGGGTGCGCTCGGGGAACTCGGTGCGGGTGCGTACGTCGACCACGCCACCGGTACTGCGGCCGTAGCGGGGGCCGAAGCCGCCGGGGAGGTAGTCGACCGCGCCGACGAGGTCGGGGTTGATGACCGACTCGAAGCCGCCGAGGTGGTAGATGTAGGGGATGCGGATGCCGTCTACGTAGACGCCCGAATCCTCGGGGTTGGACCCACGGATCACGAGGAAGCCGGTGCCGAACGGGGAGCGCGCCGCGCCGGGGAGGGTCTGGATGACGCGGATCGGGTCCCCGAAGGTGCCGGGGACGCGACGGACCTCTTCCATCGAGATGGTGCGCTTGGAGACCTCGGCGCTCGGCTTCTTGTAGACGCCGATGACGCCGGCTTGCGTGTACGACTCGTTCCGCAGCCAGAGCTTTGCCGTGGTGAGCTCGGAGGCGCTCACCTGGACGGGCTGCTCGAGGGTCTGGTAGCCAGGGTGGACGACGCGGACGGTGATTTCACCTGGCGGGACGCCGCGGAACGCGTATTTTCCCTCGGCGTCGCTGGTGACCTCGACGCCGCTCGGCTCGAGGCGTACGACGAGGCCGGCGAGCGGGCGGCGGGTGCCCATCTCGATGAGGACGCCGTCGAGGTTGACGGGCAGCTCTGCTGCGGGCGCGGCGGCGGCGGCCTCGGGGACGGCCCCGACCTTCGCGGCGGCGTCGAGCACGAAGCCGTAGGCGAACTCGACGACGACGGGGACGGGGCCAGTAGCGTCCTCCGCGGGGGAGAAGGTAAACTTCTTCGCCGCGTCCATCGCGGCTTCTTCGAGGCCCACGTCCGTGCCGGTCGGCTCGATCACGGAGACGCCGGTGACGGCGCCGGTTGCGTCGATCTCGAGGGCGAGGCGGACGGTGCCCTCGATCTGCGCGGCGCGCGCGGCCTCGGGGTAGGGCGCCTCGACGAAGGCGAGGAGCGCGGGATCCTTGAGGAGGGGAGGGAGGTCGTCGACCGGAGGCGCGGTGGGAGCGGGCGTCTCCGCGCCGGCCCAGCCCGACAGCGTCAGGGCGAGGAGGAGCGTGGACATCATTGCTCCTGGACGAGGCAGTTCTGGGGGACCCCGATGACGGCGACCGGGGTGCCATCCTGCTCCGCGGGGCGCCACTGGGACTTTCGATACGCGGCGATGCACGCCTCATCTACGCCAAAGCCGAGGCCCTCGACGATCTTCACGCGCGTGACCTTGCCCTTGTCGTCGAGATCGAGGAGCACCTTCACCATCCGACCGTCCAGGCCGGCCTTCTTCGCCTCGTCCGGCACGTCCATCATCGGGCACCAGCGCAGGGCGGGCGCCTTGGAGACGGCGGTGTAGGGCCGCGCCTCGAAGGGGCCGGCGGCTTCGCCGAGGTTCATCGTGTCCTTTCCTGCGGCCACGCCGGTGGAGTTCCCCGCGCGCACGCTGAGACCGGTGCTGGCGCCGGGCGCGAAGGAGTTGGCGGTCAACCCTTGGACCTGGCGGACGACGCGACGGGTCGGCTCGGGGGGCGGGGCTACGGCGTCCGGCGGCGGAGGGGTGGGCGTCGTGTCCTCGAACTTCACGACCTTCGGGAGCGGCTTCGGCTTCGGCGGCTCGGGCTTCGGCGCCTCGGGCTCCGGCGGAGGAGGCGGCGGTTTGGGCTCGTTGATCGCGACCTCGACCCACTGGGACGCCTTCTTCGCGACGGCGGGGTTCGAGATCAGGAAGAGTGCGAGCACCACATGGAAGCCGACGGAGAGCCCGATCGCCGAGGAGCGCAGCACGCGTTGCCAGCGTGGATCCTTGCGGTAGGGCGAGAGGCTCACGGCGTGCCGGTCGCGACGGCCGGCTCGGCCGCGGGGTCGATGTTGATCGCGAACTTGGCGATGCCCTCCTGCTTCACCAGGTCGATGACGTGCGTCACGTCCCCGTGGCGGGCATCCTTGTCGCCGGCGATCAGGCAGACGACGTCGGCCTTCTCGGCCTTGGCCGCGCGGACGGCGGCGCGGAGGGCGTCCTCGGTGACGGGCGCGCCGTCGAGGAACAGCGCGCCGTCCGCCGCGACGGTGATGCCCAGCGAGGAGGACTCGATGCTCTCGCCGGTCGCCGCCTCGGGGAGGTTCACCTTGATGCCCTGCGGGTTCATGTAGGTCGCGGTGACCATGAAGATGATGAGGACGACCAACACGATGTCCACGAGCGGGACGATGTTGATCTCGGTCATCGGCTCGTCGCCGCCGCCTCCGAGCTTACCAGCCATCAGGCGGCCTCGTCCGAGCGGAGGCGCGAGAGCACGAGGGAGCCGATGCTCTCCATACGGCCTGTGGACTCCCGGATACGCCGGCTGAAGTAGTTGTAGATCACGACGGCGGGGATGGCCACGACGAGGCCGACCGCGGTGGCGACGAGCGCCTCGCTGATGCCGGCCATGACCGCGCCCGCGCTCTCCTCGGTGGAGAGGGAGAGGTCGTTGAAGGCCTTGATGATGCCGAGGACGGTGCCGAACAGGCCGATGAAGGGCGCGTTCGACGCGACGGTGCCGACGATGATCAGGCCGCGCTCGAGCCGGAGCTTCTCGAAGGTGAGGGTGCCCACGAGGGCATCCTCGGCGGCGGCGGGCGCCTTCTTGGCCGCGCTCAGGGCAGCGAGCAGGACGCGGGGTTCCAGACCGCGCATGCCGGTGAGGCGCCGCTCGAGGTCCTCACGGGAGCCGCCCCCGAGGAAGGCGCCCATGGCCTCCTCGAACGCGGCGCGCGGGGCGCTGTTCAGGATGACGTAGAGCGCGCGCTCCAGCGCCACGGCGACGACGAGGACGGAGAGGCTGACGAGCAGCCACAACACCCAACCTGCGCCGTACAAGGCGAACTGCAGCATCTTCTGTTCGAGCATTCGCCTGCACTCCGAGGCCGCGCTTCATAACCCGGATCCGCCTCGATCCGCTCCGTCGTCGGCGCGAGCGGGCGCACAGGTTCGCGAGAAGGGGCGACCCTCGCAGGCGGCCCACCCGGGCAGGACGATGACCTCGTTCGCGACGGCGATGAACGCCTCGGCCGAGGCTGGTCGGAGGGCGTCGGTGAGGGGGCAGCCGCATCCGTCGTAGAAGCGGACGGTTCCCTCCGGGCGACCCGGCTCCGGCGCCTCGAAGAGGGCGTGGAAGCTGTCGTTCAGGAAGGTCGTCACGTCGGCGTCGGCGACGACGCGGTCCATCGATCCGCCGGGGCGATCCAGGATGAGCGCGACCGGGCCGCGTACCGGGCTGTTCGCAGCACGCCAAGCGACCCACGGCGCGGTGGAGCCGTTCGGGCGGGGGATTGGCTGGGGGTCAGGTGGATCGCTACAAGCGCCCAGGAAGAGCGCGAGGATCAAACCGGAACATGGGGAAATGTGGAGGCGGCGGCCGGATTCGAACCGGCGTATGATGGTTTTGCAAACCATTGCCTGACCACTTGGCTACGCCGCCGCTCGGGGGTCCTTTATGGGGGCGGGCGGATCTGGTCAAGGGCCTCCGCCCACCCAGACGGTGGCGGGGGCGCTGCTCACCCCGTCGACCGTGACCGTGACGCGGTGATCGCCGGGGGTCGGGACCCATCTTGCGGTGAACGGGGAGGCCGTGGTGGCGACCGGAGCGCCGTCCACCGCCCAGATCGCGGTGGTGCCGGCGGGGGCGCGCGCGATCAGGGGGATGGCCTGGTCGGCCGGTGCCCGATCTGGGTCGAGCCACCAGGTGGTGCCGTTCGCGGGCGCCACGACCGCCACCGCGCCGCCGTCCGCACGTACCGGGACGCCGTTCTGGCCGGCCCATGCGGCGAGGGAAGAGGGGACGGCGGTGCCCGCCGGGGTGTGCCAGTCACACGTCGGGCGCTCGGCCTTGGCGGGGAGCCACTCGTCGCGGGTGTCGGGGCACGAGGCGCCGCGGAGGAGCCCGGAGAGCGGGCAGACCGCGCGACGCGCGAGGCCGGGTGGCGTGGCGAACGATTCGTCCGGGCGGCCCTCCATCGCGGCGGCCATCACGCGGGCGAGGATCGGGCCGGCGCCGGTGACGCCGCTGATGTCGACCATGGGACTGCCGTCGAAGTTGCCGACCCACACGGCGACGGTGACGGCGGGCGTGACGCCGACGGCCCAGTTGTCGCGCCAGCCGGTGCTCGTGCCGGTCTTCGCGGCCATCGGGAAGCTCGGCTCGAGCGCGGAGGCGCGGCCGAAGGCGGGGGCGCGGGCGTCGGGGTCGTCGAGGGCGTCCGCGATGAGGAAGGCCGCCGCAGGGCTCATGACCCGGATCGGGGCGGGGCGGGGGGCGTCGCGGGTGAAGCGGAGGGGACGCCAACGACCTTGCGACGCGAGAGTGGCGTAGGCGGCGGCGAGCTCGTCCAGCCGGATCTCGCCGCTGCCGAGCGCGAGGGAGAGCCCGTAGTGATCGGGGCGGTCCCCGAGGGTGGTGAAGCCGAGGGCGACGAGACGGCGGTGGAGGTCGGCCACGCCGACGCGCTCGGCGAGGCGCACGGCGGGCACGTTGAGGCTGCGCGCGAGGGCCTCCCGGAGCGTGACGGGACCGGCGCTGCCGTGGTCGTAGTTCTCCGGGCGCCAGCTCCCGTGCGTGGTGGACCAGGTGCCGGGTGTGTCCTCCACCAGGTCGGCGAGGGTGGCGCCCTCCTCCAGCGCCAGGCCGTAGAGGAAGGGCTTGAGCGCGCTCCCGGGGCTGCGCGGGGCGCGGACGCCGTCGACCTGGCCGTCGGAGGAGCCCCACACGCCCGAGCCGACGTAGGCGATCACCTCGCGCGTGGGGTTGTGGACGACGACGACCGCGGCCTGGTGGGCGCGGTGGGGGGCCAGCGCCGTGAGGACGTCGGCGACGGCAGCCTCGGCGGCGTGCTGCAGCGCGAGGTCGATCGTGGTGCGGATCTGCGCGACGGGCGCGAACACGCGTCGCACGAGGTGGGGCGCCTCCCCCGGGGAGGCCGGCGGGGAGAGGACCAGCGGCTCGGCGAGAGCCTCGGCGACCCGGGAGGCATCGGCGAGGCCGCGGCGTTGGACGCGACGGAGGACGGCGTCACGCGCGTCCTGCACGCGCAGCGGGAAGCGGAGCGGATCGAGGTCCGCCGGCCGGCGCGGGATCGCGGCGAGGGTGGCGGCCTGGGCGAGGGACAGCGCGCGGGGCGGGCGGTCGAAGTAGAGGCGCGCAGCGGCATCCGCTCCGAGCGCGGCGTTGCCGTAGTAGACGCGCGACAGGTACTCCGCGAGGATCGTGTCCTTGTCGAGCCAGAGCTCGAGGCGGAGCGCGAGGAGGGCCTCGCCGGCCTTGCCGAGGAGGCCGGGACCGCGCGGCACCAGGTTGCGCGCGAGCTGCTGCGTGATCGTCGAGCCGCCCTCCACCACACGCCCGGCGCGGGCGTTGTGCACGAGGGCGCGGGTCACGCCGACGGGATCGACGCCGGGATGCCAGCGGAAGCGGTGGTCCTCCGCCGCGAGCGTCGCCGCGACGAGGTCCGCGCCGAGCTCGTCCAGGGAGAGCGGCTGGCCCGGGGCCCGATCGGGCGCGGCCCGGTAGGCGAGGGGGATGCCGTCCCGGTCGAGCACCTGAGTGCCGAGCGCCGGCTCCATCAGCGCGGATGGGAGCGGCCGGAGGAGCCCGGCCACGAGCAGCACGGCGGCGAGGAGCACGCCGACGCGCCCCCACCGTGCGCCGTCCGCCATGGGGGCACGGCCGGACACTACCGGGCCGCGACCGGGAACCCGACGACGAACCGGCCGGAGTCCGTGCGCCCGAAGGTATCCGGAGCGTACATCTGCTCGATCGTCGCGGCGGGGTGGGCGTAGTCCCCCGGGGTGGTCGCACGGGCGAGGTAGGTCTGGACGTGGATGCCGGCCGGCATGTGGTCCGCGTACAGCGCGACCCGATCGTCGCGCAGCTCGCGCCGGTTGAAGATCCAGGTGGAGGTCCACTCGTGGGGGCCTTCTTCGGCGTAGATCCCGGTGTCGACCGGGTGCCACCCGCCGCCGGTGTCTTCCCCGCCCATCGCGCGCGCGGAGGTGGCGAAGGTGGTGTCGATGGGCTCGAGGCCCGCGGGGAGCCAGTCGACGAGGGCGACGTTGTAGCGATCGACCGGGGTGACGGCGCGGAGCGTGACGCGCACGATCGCGCCGGGGCTGACCTGGGCGCCGCCGCCGGAGCCCTCGAGGACCTCGTAGGTGCGGGTGAGCGTGAAGCCCTCGTCGCGCGGCGGGAGGGAAGGGAGCGCGTACGCGAGCCGGCTCTCGTAGTAGAGCCGACCGCCGGCCGCGGTGAACGCGAGCTCGCCCCGCTTCAGCGTCAGCATGGGCACGAACGCGGAGGCCTGCCCGCCCGCGCCGAGGGCCTTGTCCAAGAGCGGTTGGCCCGCCAACGTGGCGCGCGCGGTCACGGCGCCGGTCTCGTAGCGGGCCGTGTAGTCCCGGAGCGCGAGCAGCGCGGCGGCGGTGGTGTAGGTGTTCGCCCAGCGCCCCTGCTTCCGCGCGTCGACGAGGTGGTGGACGAGGCGACCGAGCAGCGGGTGTGTCGGCACCGCCTGCATCCACGCGCGGACGAGCGCGGAGGTGCCGAGGTCGTCCCCGTACCAGAGCGCGGCCCAGCGCGCGGTGTCGCGGTCGACCAGCGCCGCGCTCGTGGCCTCGATCTGCACGGCGGCTTCGAGCTCCTGGGTGAGCCCCCGGGTGCGCGTGTCCGCGCCGGTGGTGCGGGAGAGGGTCTCCAGCAGCTCCGCCTTGGCGAACTGCGGCAGACCGGCCCGATCGTCCCAGAGGCGCGCGTTGAAGCCGGGATCGCCGCGGCCGGCGCGCGCGAGCGAGAGCGCCGCCCGGGCCTGCGCGGTGCGTGTCATCTCGGGGGACCACCAGACCGGGACGTGCTTGCCCGCCAGGAACTCGCGCACGTAGGCGGTGAGGCGGTCGAGCGTGGCGTCGTCGACGGCCTGGCCGCTGGCCTTCGCGTCCGCCAGGATCTCCAGGGCGTAGGCGGAGGAGGGGCCGGTCGCTTCGTCACCGGGCCAGTAGGCGTACCCGCCGCTGGGGGTCCGGAAGGTCTCCAGGGCGGCCATGCCGACGCGGACGTAGTCGTCGAGCTTCTCGGTAGGGGTCTCCATGCCGGCCTTGGCGCCGAGAGTGCGCGCGAGGAGCGCCACGCGGGTGCGGCTGCCGACCTGCTCGAGGCAGCCGTGGGGGTAGTCGAGCAGGTAGTCGACTGCGCTCCCCATGCCGACCAACGCGGACGCGCTCACGTTGACCGTGAGGCCCCCCGCCGTGGGAACGGCGCCCGCGGGCAGCGCGATGGTCTCCGTCGCGGTGGCGGTGGTGGAGCCGCTCGAGGCGACCACCTCCTGCGGGAGCGGGCTCGAGACGGGGACGGAGAGCTCGACGGCGTCGTGGTTGCCGCCGCCGGTCGCCTCGAAGCGCAGCTTCACGGCGGTGCCGGTGAACTCCGTCAGCGCGAAGGGGACCTCTAGCGCCCCGTCCGCCGCGACCTGCACGGTGCGCGGCGCGCCCTTGAGCGTCGCGCCTGCGGCCGTGGCGTTGACCACGACCTCGACCGGCGAGGGCGTGTTGTTGTGCACCACGACGCCGGCGAAGGCGCGGTCGCCCTGGCGGAAGAAGCGGGGGAGCGCAGGACGGGCGATCAGGGGCCGATTGACGCGCACCTCGTGCTCGTCGGCGCCGAACGCAGCCTTCCCGTCATCGACGACGGCCATGATCTTGAAGGTGGTGAGGTTGTCGGGGAGGGTGAAGGTGTGGTCGAGCTCGCCGCGCGCGTTCGTGTGCAGGTCGGGCTGCCACAGGGGCGTGGTCTCGAACTTGCGGCGGGTGTCGCCGTCCGTCGTCTCGCCGCCGCCACCGCCGACCTCGGCGCCCTTGGCGAGGTAGTGCGCACGGTCGTACACGGAGATGCGGTTGTCCGCCGTGATCACGCCGAGGGGACGCTCACGGTAGAAGTCCGCGTGGGCGTCGGGCGTCTCGTACGCGGTGAGCGAGAGGACGCCGTAGTCCACCGCCCATAGGGTCACGCGGGCGTTGGCGAGCGCCTGTCCGTTCCGCTGCGCCTCGAGGTGGATCTTGACCTGGTCCTGCGGCTGGTAGGCCTCGCGATCGGTCGAGAGCGCCACGGCGATCCTCTCGCCTTCGGTCTCCACGGTCAGCTGCGCGACGCCGTACCAGATACCGGGCTTACCGGCGTCGGGCGTGTTCGCCGGGGGAGCGCCCTCGACGGCGAGGACCGTCACGAACGCGTTCGGCATCATCTCCGCGGTGATGGGGAGCTCGACGGCGTCCGCCGTGCTCTTCAGGGTCACGACGCGCCGGGACCACACACCCTCGCGCTCCACCGTCACCAGCGCGCGCAGCCCGCCCTTCGGTGCCTTCACCAGCACCTTCGCGGTGTCACCGGGCTTGTAGCTGCGCTTGTCGGGTACGATCTCAAGCGCGCGCGTGTCGCTGCGCGCCCAAGAGACGTCGCCACCGATGACGTACACACCGGTCTCGGCGACGGTCATCGCGCCGTTGGCGCCGGGGGCCTCCGCGCGGACCACGTAGTACCCGCCGTCCTTCGGGGTGAAGGACCACGAGGCAGCCTGCGCCGCGCTCGTGACGGTGCCCGCTGCGACGGGCTCGTCCTTGGGGGTGTTGACCCAGCTCCAGGTGCCGTCCAGCGCCTTCTGGCGGACGACGTCCCAGGTGCGGCGGGCCGCCGTGACCTTGACCGCGGCGCCCGGACGGGCCTCACCCGCGGGAGTGACGGTCGTGACCTCGACGCGTACGGGCTTGCTGGAGGCGCCCAGGCCCTCTGGGGTGCGGACGCCCACGTAGGCTTCGGCCACGTGCACGTCGACCGTGCCGCGGTTGGAGAGCTGCTGACGGTCGGTGTCGGTGACGGTGGCCTCGATCTCGTAGGTCCAGGGGCGCTTGATGGCCTCGGCCGGGAGCGGCTGGACGATCGCGAACCGCCCCTGCGCGTTGACCTCTCCCTCGCCGCTGGACACGCTCTCGTAGCCGGGCTGCTCCGACCAGTCGGAGAGCTCGGGGATCACATCGAAGCTGAAGTCTTCCCAGCCCTTCGGCGCGAGCGCCAGCGGCTGCCGGCCGATGGACCACTTCACCTTCGCGCCCTTCATCGGGGTGCCGAACAGGTAGCGGGCGTCCGCCGTGGCGCCGATCGCGCCGCCGACCATCGCCTCGGGAGGGGCCTTCACGTCGAGACGGAACGCGGGTGCGCGGTACGCCCGGGTCGGGATGTTGACGTAGGTGCGATCCTCGCCGCGGCGGACCTCCAGCCCGTGGTCGCCGATGGCGCCATCGGCCGGGAGCGCCACGTCGAGGGCCCAGGCCCCGTGGTCGTCCGCCACGCCCTTGCCCGTCGCGAGCTTCTGTCCGTTCGGGTCCTTGAGCTCCCACTCGAGCTCGCGCCGCTTGGGGACGGTCAGGCCGGCCAGCGACGTGTCCCGCATCAACAGCTGGACGTGCGCGGTCTCTCCGGGACGGTACACCCCGCGGTCAGTGAACGAGGAGAAGGTGAGGCTGGTCTGGGCGGGGTCGAAGCTGGACCACACGCCGCGGCTCCACCCGTCGAGCCCCTGGTCCCATTGGTGGTTGGTGATCGCGGCGTCGTCTCCGCTCTGGACGAGCACCCAGAGGGGCTCCTTCCAGGAGTACCAGTCGTCCGGGACGTGATCGCCGGCCGCCACCGCGAGCCCGTCGGTGCCGGTGGCGCCGGTCCACACGATCTTGCCCGCGCGTACGATCCGCACCGACGCGTCCGCCACGGGGGTGCCGTCCGAGAGGCGGGTGACCCACGCGGTGACGCCCTCGGGTGCGAGCTTGAGGGTTGTACCGAGGTCCGTCACCTGGAGGAGGGCGACGGAGGCGGTCGGATCACCGTTCCAGTCCCGGAGCTCCGGCGCCGTGGTGCGCACGCGGACGAGGCCGTGGCCGCCGCCCGAGAGGAAGGGCGCGAGATCCACTGATCCCACCTGGGTCTTGTTCAGCACGCCCGTGGGGGCGATGGCCGAGGCGACGCCGCCGGCCTCGTCCCGCCAGCTCCGCCAGCGTTCGTCCGAGAGCACGAGGGCGAGCGGATCCACGGCCTCCATCCAGACGTCCACCCGGCTCACGTTGCGGTAGCGGATGGGGAGCTGGAGGGGGTTGGACGCGGGGTACACCTGGAAGCCCTCCGGCGCGTCCACCAGCGCGGGGAGGTCCCCGGTGGTGAACGACCAGGAGCGGGGCTGCGCGAGGGTCTGCCCGTGGATGTCCTTCACGCCCGCGTCGAGCGTGACGGTGTAGGTGGTGCGCGGATCGAAGCGGGTCCAGTAGCTCCAGCTCGTGTTGGAGTAGGCCTCGGCGGGCTTCCACCCGTCCGGAGGCGTGGGCGTGAGGTGGATCCGGCCGTTGACCTCAGCGGCGTCGACCTCGGTCGTGAACGCGACCCGCAGGCCCTCGAAGGGCGAGATGTCCGTGCCATCGGGGCCCGCCTCGCTCACCTGGAGCGGGGGGTAGGTGCGGAACTGGATCACCTGCTCGGCGTCGAGGCCGAGGGGGCCCTCGGTGCCGCGGAGGCCCTCGTCGAGCACGAGTCGGTAGGCGGTGTCCGGCGCGAGCGTGGCGCGGCCGAGCACGATGTCCGGTCGGTTCTGCTTCCCTTCGCCGCGCGCGAGCCGGATGGGGATCGCCGCGCCTGCGCTCGTCTGGAGGTGGACGGCGCCGCCGATGGCCGCGGGGTCGACCGGCTGGTTGAAGCGCAACACGATGGGGTCGGCGGGATCCCAGGCGGACTCGCCGTCGGCGGGGCGCGTGCGCTCGACCGCAGGGCGCACGGTGGTGAAGGCCCACTCCACGGTGGTCTCGAGGGCGGTGCCGTCGAGCGCGGCGGTGCCCGCGCGGACCTCGCACTTGTAGGCGGTGGCGGCGGGGAAGCGGTTGCCCTCCGGCACGATGACCGCCGTGGAGGTGCCGGCCCAGCGCAGCCGCCCCTTGACCTCGGGGGCGCACCGGATGGGGACGGTGCTGCTGGTGGCGTCGATGGCGTCCAGCGCGACCATCGGGCGGTCGAACACGACGGCCACCTGCGAGGGGTCGACCTCCTCTCCCTGCGGCGCGACGCCGAGGATGCCGAGCCCGCTCCCCGCGCTCATCGGGGGCGGCTGGAGCTCGCCCGGGCGCAGGGGTGGCACGTCGGGAGCAGCGTCCACCGAGGCGACCGGGAGGGTGGTCCCGCCGGCGTCCAGCACGCCCGCCTTCAGGGCCGCGAGCTCATCTCGGCCGAAGAACGAGCAGCCGGTCAGGAGGAGGGAGAGAAGCATGGATCACCCGTTTGCCGAGCGGTGTGCACGGCGCGTGCCGCCTTCTA
The DNA here is from genome assembly GCA_903959175.1 of uncultured Pseudomonadota bacterium. Taxonomy (GTDB): domain Bacteria; phylum Myxococcota_A; class UBA796; order UBA796; family SXON01; genus CAJBVW01. The sequence continues at coordinate 52,046 of CAJBVW010000342.1, read as the reverse complement.
TTCCACCCGCGCCGCTGCGGGCGGACAGAAAATGACCGGGCGTCCGGAGCGTCGATACCCAGCGTGCAAGGGCGAGAAACACACCCGTTCGGCACCCCGGGTCGGCGGGCTCGCCTCCGAGCGCGCCGTGGACGACACCCGCGGCGCCGGGAATCCGCAATTGGTGGAATCCGTGCGACCGATGATAGCGATGCACACCCCATGCTCTCCGCCGTCATCATCGCGCGCGACGAGGCCGATCGCATCGAAGACGCGATCCGGTCCGTCGCCTTCGCCGACGAGTGCGTCGTGCTCGACTCAGGGAGCACGGACGACACCGTCGCCCGCGCCCGCGCCCTCGGGGCCCGCGTGGTGGAGACGGACTGGCCGGGCCACGTCGCGCAGAAGAACCGCGCCCTCGACGAGGCCCGTGGCGACTGGGTCCTCTCCCTCGACGCGGACGAGCGCGTGACGACGGAGCTCCGCGCCGCTATCGTGGCCGCGATGGGCGCGCCCACGGCCGACGGCTTCCGGGTCGCCCGGCGTAACCACTGGCTGGGGCACCGCCTGACCCACGGGCACTGGTACCCGGATCGCCGCGTGCGCCTCGCGCGGCGATCGCGCGCGCGCTGGGGCGGCGCCGATCCGCACGATCTGCTAATCGTAGACGGCGCCGTGCACGACCTCGCTGGCGACCTCGACCACCTCCCGTACCGCTCCCTCGCCGAGCACCTCGCGACCATCGAACGGTACAGCGCCATCGACGCCCGCCCGGGCTCCTGGATCGACATCCTCGTGCGTCCGCCCTGGCACTTCTTCCAGGGCTACGTGCTCAAACGCGGCTTCCTGGACGGGGTCCCCGGCCTGGTCGTCGCGGCCCTCGGCGCCACCTACACCCTGCTGAAGTGGTCGCGGACTCGCCTGACATGAAGGTGGCCCTCGTGCATCGCCGCTTCACTACGCACGGGGGGACCGAGCGCTACCTCGTCGGCTTCGCCCGCTGGCTGGTGGCCGAGGGGCACGACGTCCACGTCCTGTGCAACGAGGTGCGCGCCGATCTCCAGGGTGAACCTGGGATCGTCTTCGAGCACCTCCCGATGCTCCGCCCGGCCAAGCTCCTCTCGTTGTGGGCCGCCGCGTCCTCCGCGCTCGGCCGTGCGTCCTACGACGCGGTGATGGGGTTCGGACGCACGCCCGGTCACCAGCTCTTCCGCGCGGGCGGCGGCTCCCACGTCGCGGCGCTGCGACGGACGAACCCGATCCGCCGCTGGATCTCGCCCGAAGACTGGGTGGAGATGGCGATGGACCGCGCGGCCGTGCGCTCGGCGCGCGTCTGCATCGCGAACTCGGCCCTCGGCGCGCGCGGGCTCGTGGAGGACTACGGCGCCGCCCGCGTCGAGGTTGTCTACAACGGCGTGGACCTCCGGCGCTTCCGCCCCGACCCGCGGGTTCGGGCGGAGCTGCGCGCCGAGCTGGGCGTGACCGGCCCGGTGGCCCTGTTCCTCGGCACCGGCTTCCACCGCAAGGGGCTCGACACCGCGATCGCGGCGTTGCCCCTTGGCTGGACCTTGTGGGTCGCGGGGAAGGATCGCCCCTGGAAGGCCCCGGCGTGCGTACGTTTCCTGGGCCCATGGGCGGACCCGGAACGATTGTTGCAGGCAGCGGACGTCATGATCCTCCCCACCCGCTACGACCCCTTCGCCAACGCGTGCCTTGAGGCCCTCGCCTCGGGCATCCCGGCGCTCACGACGCCCGACAACGGCGCCGCCGAGGTGCTCCCGGCCCCGTGGATGGTGGCGTCGGACGCCGCGGGCTTCCGCGACGGGCTCCTCCGCGCCGAGGCCGAGGGCGGCAGCCTGCGCGACGCCTGCCGCGCCACCGCCGAGCGGTTCACGACGAACGCCAGCTACACCCGCGCCTTCGCCCTTCTCCAGGAGGCGTCCCGATGAGCCCGTTCGTCAAGCGGCTCCTCGTCGGGAGCGTCGTCGCGTTCGGTGCGGTCTCCTGCGTCGGCGGGTGGGGCTACCAGGAGCACGTCGTCGAGGACCCCGGGCCGGAGTTCACCCGCGAGGCGATCCAGGCCATCATCGCCCAGGAGTCTCCGGTCTACTACCGCGACGGCGCCACCCGCATCGGCGTGTTCTTCGACCTCGAGCACCGCGCCTACGTGCCCTACGCGGAGATCCCGGAAGCCTACGTCCACGCCATCGTCTCGGCCGAAGACGGCACCTTCTTCGAGCACCACGGGGTCAGCCCCAAGCACATCCTCCGCGCGATGGTGCGGAACCTCCAGGCCGGGTCCGTCGTGGCGGGGGGATCCACGCTCACGCAACAGACCGCGAAGAACCTATTCTACCGCCCGGATCGCAGCCTGCGCAGCAAGTGGGGCGAGCTGGTCAACGCGCTCCGGCTCGAGGCCCACTTCTCCAAGGAGGACATCCTCGAGTTCTACGCGAACCAGTTCCACGTCTCCGCGAACGGGCGCGGGCTCGGGATCGCCGCGCGCTACTTCTTCGACAAGGAGGTGAGCCAGCTCTCCGTCAAGGAGTGCGCCTTCATCGCCGGGCTCGTGAAGGCCCCCTCGCGCTACAACCCCTTCGTCGGCGCCACCGAAGAGCGGCGGGAGGCCGCCCGCCAGGCAGCCGAGCAGCGCACCGCCTACGTCCTGCGCCGCATGACGGAGGAGGGGTACCTGAGCGAGGCGCAGCGCCAGAGCCTCGTCGCCCAGCCCCTCGAGTTCCGTCGCGGGACCTTCCAGTACGACCGCTCCGTGCTCCTCGACGAGGTCCAGCGTCGCCTGGAGGAGCCGGCGTTCATCGAGCTCTTCGAACGCCTCGGCATCGACAACCCCTCGACGGCTGGCATCCAGATCATCACGACGGTCGACGCGACGGTCCAGCGCGAGGCGACCTGGGGCCTCTGGCACCACCTCACCGAGATCGGCCCCATCCTCGAGAAGACGGGGGCCAGCGCCCTCCGCCTCCCCGACAAGACGCCGGTCCCGCACGACCCCGACTCCCCGCTCCAACTGCACGGCTTCTACGCCGCGCACGTGGTGAGCGCGTCCACGACCGGCATCGCGCTCGACGTGGGCGGGCACGTCTGTCCGGTGGACGGCGAGGGGATCGAGCGCATCGCCTCCGTCCTGACGCGCGCACGCACGGGGAGCGCCTCCGCGAAGGCCGACGACGCCGCCCGCGCCGCCCTCGTGGAGGCGCTGCCCGCCGGCGCGATCGTGCTCGCGAGCGTCCGCGAGGCCGGAGCCTGCGATCTGGAGCTGCGCCCCCGCCTCCAGGGCGCGGCGGTCGTGCTCGAGGACGGCCAGCTCCGTGCGCTGGTCGGTGGGAACGACAACCGGAACTTCAACCGGGCGTCCTCCGCCGACCGTCAGCTCGGGAGCACCTGGAAGCCGCTCGTCTACCTCGCGGCCCTCCAGCTCGGCTGGCTCCCGACGGACCTGCTCGACAACCGGAGGAACGTCTTCCCGTTCCGCGACGTCTGGTACTACCCGCACCCGGACCACCCGAGCGACGCCTTCGTCACGATGTCGCTCGCGGGCGCCCGCTCCGAGAACCTCTCGAGCGTGTGGCTCCTCGCGCACCTCACCGACCCGCTCAACGCCGAGCAGATCCGCCGCCTCGCGGGCCTCGTGGGCCTCGCCAGGCGCCCCGACGAGACGGACGAAGCGTTCCGCGTCCGCATGCGCGACGAGGAGGGCCTCCGGTCGTCCCCCGAGCGCTTCGAGGAGCTCGCGTTCAGCGCGGCGCGCCAGGACGTCCTCTCCGGCCTCGCGTTCGGCGCCCACCCGGAAGACGCCGCCAACCTCCGCTCCCTGCACCATGGCTACGGCTTCGCGGCCGAGCGCGCCCGCGTCGCCCGCACGGCGCCCTCCGCGGAGCGCACCGCGCGGCTCGCGGCCCTGCAGGGGAGCTTCCTCTCCCTCGAAGAGGTCGCCGAGGACTGCGTGACCGACGCGACGCTCGTGCGGGATCCGGTGTCCGGCGCGACGGCCTGCGGCACCGCCCCGGAGGGCTGGGAGCCGGTGACCGACCCGGTCGACGCCGCGACCGACTTCCTCGTGCTCGGACGCGTGCACCGATCCACGCTCGCCGAGCTGCGGGCCGCCGTGGATCGGCGCCTGGCCGCGATGGAGGGGCGCGACCCGTGGGATCCCGAGATCCTCGCCTCCCACCCGGACTACCGGACCCTCGTCGGCGTGCGCTACCTCACCCGGATGGTCGCGGCGCTCGGCGTCGAGGCCGACCTCCCCGACGTGCTCTCGCTCCCCCTCGGCGCGGCGGACCTCACGCTCACCGACGCCGCCGCGCTCTACCAGGGCATGTTGCGCGGCGAACGCTGGTCGTTCGTGGGCCAGGGCTACGAGGAGGGCGCCGTCCCCGGCACGCGGTCGACCTTCGACCTGCCCGCCTCCGCGCCGGCCGCCACGCTCGTCGCCGAGATTCGGGACGCCGCGGGCAACGTGCTCTATCGGGCCCGCCCCCTCGCCGAGCGCGTGATCGACCCGCGCAGCGGCGAGCTTACCGGCGACATCCTGCGGAACGTCGTGCGCCTCGGCACCGGGCGCCGGGCCGCCGAGGCCGTGCGCGTGGCCGACCTCCCCGTGCCCCTATCGGGCAAGACCGGCACGACGAACGACTACCGCAACGCCGCGTTCCTCGGCTTTGCGCCGCGCGCGACGAACGGGCGCTACCAGTGGGGGGAGGGCTACACCGTGGGCGTCTACGTGGGCTACGACGACAACACGTCGATGCGCCGCGGCGGGTTCAGGGTGCAGGGCGCGAACGGGGCGTTGCCCGTGTGGATCGCGACGGTGAAGGGCCTGGAGCGCGCCGGGATGCTCGGCGGCGCGGCGGGTACCGAGTACCTCCCGTCGGACGGGCTCGTGCGCGTGCCGGTCGCGCCGAACACGGGCGTGGCGCGGGCGGACGGGGCGGACGGCCCCACGACGCTCGTGACCGCGGGATCGCCGCCCGAGCGCCGGTTCGCGCCGTTCACCGAGACGCCGGCGCTCGCCGACACGGTGGCGGGTGCCGGAGCGCCGGAGCCGGTCGGAGAGGGGCCGGGCGCCGATCTCGCGCCCGGAGAGGTCGAAGAGGGGCTCGAGTCGTCGGCTTCCGGAGGTGTGGAGCCAAGTATCTGGGACAGCCTGTGAGCCAGTCGTCCGCGCGGGCCCGCCGCGGCGGCGAAGCGCGATAGGAGGCGCCGCATGTCGATCGTGTTCTGGATCCCGCTGCTGATCGGTTGCGCGACGCTGCCGTCGCCCGCGCCCGTCGCCGGGGGCGAGGTGGCCACCGTACGCGCGAGTGACGCCGGCCCCCCTCCCGTCTCCTTCGTGCCGCTCGAGGAGCGGGTGAGCGTGCTCATCGCCGAGGCGCAGGAGACCGACCGCCGGGACCGCCTCATCGCCGCGCGCGACCTGATGCAGACGATGCGCAACAAGGACCCCATCGCGCAGCGCAAGGTGTTCGAGTACCTCGACGCCGTCTTGAAGATCGAGGAGCGGAACAGCGCCGCGCCGATCGGGATGGAGCCCATCGGCACGCCGATTGAGGAGGAGCCCCTGGGGGCCCCCACCGCGCCCCTCCCGCCCGTCACCACGCCCGCGCCGCCGGTCCCGCCGCCCTCCATCGGGGCCGCCGACCCGACGGCAACCGTGACCGGCGCCCGCGTGGCGCTCGCCGATGCCCGCTACCTCGACGCCGTCGCGCTCCTCGACACCGTGACCACCCCCGACGCCGTCGCGCTCCGCAAGGAAGCGGTGGACGCGTGGGCCCGCACCGAGCGCGAGCGCGCCGGGCACCTCTTCCTCGAGGCCCGTCAGCTCCCGCCCGGCGGCGAGCGCGTGGCCTCCCTCCGCGCTGCCCGCACGGCCCTCGCGGCGATCAACGAGCGTTTCCCGCAGAACGCCTACGCCGCGCAGGTGGCCGACAACCTCGTCAAGGTCGACGCCGACCTCGCCTCCGCCGGAGCCGGCCCATGAACGCCACGCTGGTCGCCTGGGCTGCGCCCCGCCTCGCCGTGGTGGAGGCCGCCATCGGCGCCTCCTTCCCGGACGCCGTCCCCGCCTCGCTCCGCGACGCCTGCCTCTACCCGCTGAAGACCGGCGGCAAGCGCATCCGCCCGCTCCTCGCCCTCGCCGCGTGCGAGGCCGTGGGCGGCGACTGGCGCCACGCGGTCCCCGCCGCCCTCGCGGTCGAGCTCCTCCACACCTACTCGCTCGTGCACGACGACCTCCCCTGCATGGACGACGACGACGAGCGCCGCGGCCGGCCCACCGTCCACGTCCAGTTCGGCGAGAACGTCGCCGTGCTCGTCGGGGACGCGCTGCTCACCGAGGCCTTCGCCACCCTCGCCGGCTCCGGGTACGCTCCCGCGCTCGCGACGCGCCTCGTCGCCGAGCTTGCGCGCGCCGGCGGCGCCGCCGGCATGATCGCCGGGCAGGCGCTCGACATCGGGATGGACGGCGCCGTGCGCGACCTCGACCCGCTCCTCCGCCTCCACCGCCTCAAGACCGGCGCCCTCATCCGCGCCGCGGTGCGCATGGGCGGGCTCTGCGGCGGCGCCACCGACCTCGCGGCGCTCGACGCCTACGGAGACGCCGTCGGCCTCGCGTTCCAGGTCCAGGACGATGTGCTCGACGCCGAGCAGGACAGCGTCGACGCCGAGGGGGAGGGCCCCCCCAGCTTCGTCAAGCTGTTGGGCGTCGCGGAGACACAGGCTGCGGCCATCGCCCACGCCGAGCGTGCGCTCGCCGCGGTCGCTGGGATCTCAAACGCGGACGCGTTGCGACTTCTCGCGCGGTTCACCGTCGAGCGGACGATCTAAGCGTGGCCCAAGGGGATCGGCTCGACGTCGTGCTCGTGCAGCGCGGCGTCGTGGAGAGCCTTCAGCGCGCCCAGGCCCTCATCGCGGCGGGCGAGGTCCTCGTCGACGAGACCCCCTGCGACAAGCCCGCCACGCGCATCCGCCCGGAGCAGGCCGTCCGCCTCCGCGCGGAGCCCCTGCGCTACGTGTCGCGCGGCGGGCTCAAGCTCGAGGCCGCGCTCGACGCGTGGCCGGTCGCCATCGCGGATCGGGTGTGCGCCGACCTCGGCGCGTCGACCGGCGGCTTCACCGACTGCCTCCTCCAGCGCGGCGCGGCGCGCGTGTACGCGGTGGACGTGGGCTACGGCCAGCTCGCCTGGAAGCTCCGCTCGGACGCCCGCGTGGTGGTCCTCGAGCGCACGAACGCGCGGCACCTCGAGGCGCTCCCCGAGCCGGTCACCCTCCTCGTGGGAGACCTCTCGTTCATCTCCCTCACGCTCATCCTCCCCGCCATCCGCCGGCTCCTCGCCCCGGAGGGAGAGGCCGTCGTGCTCGTGAAGCCCCAGTTCGAGGTCGGTCCCGCCGCGATCGGGAAGGGCGGGCTCGTGAAGGACACCGTCGCCATCGCGGGCGCGCTCGAGGCCGTCGCAGCCTCCGCCGTGACGCACGGCTTTGCGGTCAAGGCCACCCTCGAGAGCCCCGTCCCTGGGGCCAGGGCGGGCAATCGCGAGTGGCTCTTCTGGCTGGTCGCGCCGGCCGTGGTATCGTGAGGTCTCTTAGGCTACGCCGTTGATGAGTCCCCGTCCTGCCATGCTGCTGCTCCTCGGCCTCGGCGCGTGCTCGTGGGTCAGCGATGCAGACTTCGAAGAGCGCCTGACTCAGGTCGACAATGACGCCGACGGCGTCCCTGCGGCCGAGGATTGTGACGATCTGAACCCGGCGATCTCGCCCGCGGTCATCGAGATCTGGTACGACGGCATCGACCAGCGCTGCGACGGCGGCGACGACTACGATCAGGACGGCGACGGCTACGTCCAGAACGCCTACATCGGCCTCGTGACGGCGGGCGTGGCGGGCACGGGCGCGCTCCCCGGCAACGACTGCGACGACCTGGCCCCGCGCGTGAGCCCGAACGAGACGGACTCCTGGTACGACGGCGTCGATCAGGACTGCGACGGCGCCGACGACTACGACCAGGACGAGGACGGCTACGTCGAGGACGACCACGTCGGCCTCCCGACCACCTACGCCGCCGGTACGGGCGTGCTCCCCGGGCGGGACTGCGACGACCTCGCGCCCGCCGTGAACCCCGAGGGCGACGACCTCTGGTACGACGGGGAGGACACCGACTGCGGCGGCGAAGACGACTGGGATCAGGACGTCGACGGCTTCATCGACCCCGCGATGTACGCCGACTACGGGCCCACCACCTACGCGCCCGGCACGGGCAACCTCGCCAACGGCGACTGCGACGACACCGACGCCCTCGTGAGCCCCGCTGCCTTCGACGAGTGGTACGACGGGGACGACTCCGATTGCGCCGGCGACGACGACTACGACCAGGATCTCGACGGCTACGCCGACCCCCGCGGCGGCGGCCTGGACTGCGATGACGGCGACGCCGCCATCCACCCCGACGCCCGCGAGAGCCTCGGCGACCGCGACGACTCCGACTGCGACGGTGGCGTCGACTCCTTCCTGCTCGCGCCCATCGAGGGCTTCACCTGGTCCGGCGTGCACTCCCCCGTGTTCGACGAGTCGTCCGACACCATCTACCTGTCCGTGGCCGCGGCGCAGATCGACACCGGGGCCACGGTCTACCACGACAGCGCGCTCGCGTTGCGTTGGTCCAACGCCGATCCTGGCGACGGCCAGGACGGTGTCGCCGCCTGGAGCGCCAGCACCACGGACCCCTCGGACTACACCATCGGCCGGGGCCAGGGCTTCATCGCGAGCGACGACTACCTCTACGGCGTCGTCTCCCTCGACTACGGCGACACCCGCGCCCTCCGCCTCGTCCGCTACGAGGTCGCCACCGGCACCCGCTTCGCCGCGAACGCGAACGGCTCGGACGGGCTCTCCGGCTTCGACGACGTGTCCATCGCGCTCGACGCCGACGGCGCCCTCCACGCGGTCGCCTGCGAGGACGCCACGGAGGTCCTCCAGTACGTGCGCGTGCCCTCCTCGTTCTCCGGCGGCTTCGCGGCCGACGAGGAGATCGCGGGCGTGGGCGCGGCCGACTGCGCGATCGACCTCCACGCGCCGACCGGCCACATCTTCACCTCCGAGCGCGGCGGGGTGTGGGATTACACCTTCGACGTGGCGTCGAGCACCCCGACCTTCGCGGGGAGCGCCTACAGCATGAGCTACGCGCCGCTCGACCTCGACATCCCGGCCGCGTGGTCCGACAGCGTGCTCGTCATGGCGGACGCGACGACCGACAGCGTCGTGCTCCTCGACGCCGTGAGCGCCGCCACCATCGGCGCGGGGGACGTGCCGGTCGAGGTCGACGTGTTCCAGGACACCGGCGGCACCCTCTACATCGGCTACATCACGGCCGGCGGCGACGCGCGCCTCACGTTCGGCACCGTGGCCGACGGCTTCACCGAGCGCGAGCTCCCCACGCCCTTCGCCGTCCAGGACGTGTCGGTGTGGGTCAGCGGCGGGTACCTGATGTACGCAGTCGTCGGCGTAAACGACGTGGCGGTCGGCATCGCGCGGCTGTAGGGCCACGCCGCCGCGCTACTCCGGGAGCGCGGTGACGCCCTCGCCGCCGTCGTCTCCGAAGATGTACACGTCGCGCTGGGTACGCAGGCCGGTGCGGTCCTCCGCGACGATCACGTAGCGGTTGGTCCCCGTGACCACGGGCACGACGACCTCGAGCTCTTCGCGCCGGCCGGTCGCCGCGCGCCACGCGACCTTCTCGCGGTCGTGCTCGACAGCGGGCGTGGTCCGCAGGCGGTTGACGGTCTCGGCGCCGGCGTAGACGACGACGTGGTCGAGCGCGCGGTCGTCCGAGGCGCGCACGCGCAGCCGCGTGGTGCCGGTCGGGAGGAGGGGCGGCGGGAGGTCCACCTGGAGGGTCGGCGCTTCGAGGCGGAGCGGCGCGCCGCCGCGGGGCACGGCGAGGTCCCAGTTGAGGAGGCGTTGGCCCGAGCCAGAGACGGTCAGGTCGAGCGGGAGGGTGTCGCCCGTCCAGGTCGGGCGCACGCGCAGCCGCAGCTCCAGGCGGGCGGTGCCGCGCGCGGCGATGGAGACGGCGTCGCTCTCGGCGTCGACGAGCTCGATGCCGTCCACGTCAGGGAAGGCGACGCGGGCCTGCGCGCCGGTGAGGAAGCGGTCGGTGCGGTTCTCCACGTCGAGCACGAGCCGCACCTCCTCGGGGGTGCCGGTGGGGAGGGCGCGGGCGGTGACGGCGACGGCGGGGGGGGTGTCCCCGGTGACGGCGATGTCGTGGGTGAGGAGCGCGCGGGACGGGACGCCGTCGGCTTCGAGGGAGACGGAGACGCGGTCGGTGCGTGTGGGGAGGCCCGGGCCGACGGAGACGGTCACCGAGGCGGTGTGGGAGGCGCCGCGCTCGAGCTTGCCGACGGGGAGCACGAGGTCGTCCCAGAGGGGATCCACCGACTCGAGGCGGAGGGCGGCGCGGTAGAGCGTCGGGCCGCGGTTGGTGACGGTGGCGAGGATCTCCGCCGACTGCCCGGAGCGCGGCGGGGTGGAGAGGCGCAGCCGCACGTCCACGACGGGCTCGCCGGCGACCGGGGCCGGGGCGCCGTCCCACACGATGCCGCGGGCCCGGAAGGCCTCGGCCAGCTTGGCGTCTTCCGCGGCGAGGAGCGTGGGCTCCAGCCGGCGCATGGCCGCGAGGAGGTCCCCCCGGGTGTTGCCCTCGGACGCGGCGACGATCGCGGTGGCGACCTCGAGCGCGCGGTCGTCCCCCTCGGTGTGCTGGAAGACGGGGGTGCCGGGGCGGAGGCGGCGCCGCTCGCGGGCCGGGGAGGGGTACCACGCGCCGTGGTCGTCGAAGCGGACCTCTTCGAGCGCGATGTCCGGCGCGAGGCCGACGTCGGCGACGCGGGTGCCGCCCTCGAGGAGGTACTCGGCGACCGTCAGCTTGAGCTTGATGGCCGGGTCGATCTGGTAGATCTTCTGCACCGTGCCCTTGCCGAAGGAGGTGCTCCCGACGAGGAGGGCGCGGTCGAGGTTGCCGAGGGCGCCCGCCAGGATCTCGGAGCCGGAGGCGGTGGCGTGGTCCATCAGGACCGCGATCGGCATGGTGTGGCCGGGGCTCTCCGGGTGCGCGTCGAGCCGCGGGACGAGGCCGGGGACGGGGGCTCCGTCGCGATCGACGGTACGTACGATGAGCCCGGACTGCAGGAAGGCGTCGGCCGCCTGCGCCGACTGGAGCAGCGAGCCGCCGGTGTTGCCGCGCAGGTCGATGATGAGGCCCTTCTCCAGGCCGCCGTCCTCCGTCAGCTCGGCGAGGGCCTCCAGCAGGTAGGTCCGCGTCTGCTCGGAGAAGTGCGCGATGGTGATGACGCCGACGCCGTGGGGCCCGCGCGAGGCCTCGACGTTTCGGATTGTCAGCTCCTCGCGGCGGAGGGTGAACGTGAGCGCCTGATCGCCGCGGCGCACGCCGAGCGTCACCGTGGTCCCGACGGCGCCGCGGATGCGATCGGTGGCGTCCGCCGGCTCCATCCCGACGGTGGAGACGCCGTCGATCGTCGTGAGGCGATCCTGTTCATTCAGCCCGCCCCTCGCCGCGGGCCCGCCCCAGACGAGCTCGCGCACGAACAGCTCGCCGTCCCCCAGGCTGATGGTGGCGCCTACCCCGGAGAGCGTGCCGGAGAGCCTCTCGTCGAAGCGCTCCAGACTGTCCGCGAAGAGGATGACGGAGTGGCGGTCGAGCGACCGGGCCGCGCCGCGGAGGATCTCGACCCGGAGGTCGAGGTCGTCGTCGAGGGGGAGGCCGGCGCCGCGCACGGCGTCCTCCAGGCGCGAGAAGGCAGCCGCGAGCCCATCTCCTTCGAGGCGCACCGTCGCCTGCCACTTGCCGCTCCCGTCCTTGAGGGAGACGCCGCTGCCCGCGCTGTCCACGAGGAGCCACTCGATACGGGTCTCGAGCTGGTCGGCCGCGCCGGCGAGCATCGCGTCCCGCGAGAGGGTCTCGGCGTGGAGGTAGTGGTCCTCCACGAGCTGGACCGCCCGCTCGTAGAGGGCTTGATCCCCGGCGAGCGCGCCGGGGACGAAGAGGGCGAGGAGCGACAGCATCAGGCGACACACAGGGTATATGACGATGGAGGGTTTGCCGTGGACCGTGTGGCCGTGCTGGAGCTCCTGGACGCCGTTCGGGACGGCCGAACCGACGTAGAGGCCGCGGTGGAGCGTCTCTCCGTGGCGTCGGTCGCCCTCTCCTACGCCACGGTGGACGTCCACCGCGCGCTTCGCACCGGCGTGCCCGAGGTCGTCTACGGCGCCGGCAAGTCGGCCGTGCAGATCACCGGCATCCTCCGGACGCTCAACGAGCGTGGGCAGGATGGCCTCGTCACCCGCATCAGCGCCGACAAGGCCGCCGAGGTGACCGTGGCCCTCGGTGACGCTGGGGTCACCTGGTCGGCCGAGGCGCAGGTGCTCCTCTCCCGCGTCGGTCCCGTGCCTGCGCTCGTCGGGCGCATCGCCGTCGTGAGCGCGGGCACGAGCGACATCCCCGTCGCCGAGGAGGCCGCCGTGGTCGCCGAGGCGCTGGGCAACCATGTGCTGCGCATCCAGGACGTCGGCGTCGCCGGCATCCACCGCATCCTCGCGCAGGTCGAGACCCTCCGCCGCATGCGCGTCGTCATCGCCGTCGCCGGGATGGACGGCGCGCTCCCCGGCGTGCTCGCCGGCCTCGTGCGCGTGCCCGTCATCGCCGTGCCCACGAGCGTCGGCTACGGCGCGAGCTTCGGCGGCATCGCCGCGCTCCTCACCATGCTCAATGCGTGCTCGCCGGGGGTCACCGTCGTGAACATCGACAACGGCTTCGGCGCCGCCTACCAGGCCTCGCTCATCAACCAGCTCGGCGCGGTGCGCTGAGTGGGCCGCATCCTGTTCCTGGACTGCTTCGCGGGCATCGCGGGGGACATGACGGTCGCCGCGCTCGTGCACGCGGGCGCGCCGCTGGACGCCGTGCTCGCCGAGGTGCGGGCCCTCCCGGTGTGGGGCTGGGACGCGCGGATCGAGCGGGTCCACCGGGGCGCCTACGTGGCGACCCGCTTCGTGGTCGAGCCGACGGACACCGGGCCCGACGGGGAAGAAGCGGCGGAGGACGCGCACGATCACGGACATCACCATGGCCACGGCCACGGCCATGACCACGGGCACGCCCTCGATCCCGAGGCGGTCGAGGCCGATCCCTGGGAGGGCCAGCCCCCGCGGACCTGGCGGACGATCCGCCGGATGCTGGAGCAGGCGAAGCTCCGGCCGCGTGTGCGGTCGCGGTCGCTCGCGACCTTCGCGGCGTTGGCCGAGGCCGAGGCGCGCGTGCACGGCACCGCGGTGGAGGACGTGGCGTTCCACGAGGTCGGCGCCGTCGACTCGATCGTGGACATCGTGGCCGCCTGCGCCGCGATGGAGTGCCTCGACGTCGACGAGATCGTCGCGAGCCCTCTCCCGATGGGGCACGGCCAGGTGCGCACGGCGCACGGCCTCCTCTCGGTGCCCGTGCCCGCGACGGTCGAGGTCCTCCGCGGCTTTCCGGTCGTCCCGTTCCCGTACCCCGGCGAGCTGGTGACCCCCACCGGCGCCGCGCTCGTCGCCGCCCTCGCGCGCCCCGGCCCGATGCCGGCGATGCGCGTCGAGCTCGTCGGCTACGGCGGCGGCACGCGCAACCCCGCCACCCACGCCAACGTCGTGCGCGCGGTGCTCGGCCGCGGGGACGCCGGCGCCGCCGCGGAGGTGGTCGAGCTGCGCGCCCAGGTGGACGACCTCACGGGCGAGTCCGTCCCCGGTTTGCTCGACGCCCTCTTCGCGGCCGGCGCGGTGGACGCGTACGTCGCGCCGATCACGATGAAGAAGGGGCGCCCGGCGCTCGCGATCACGGCGTTGGCGCCGGTCGAGGCGCGGGTGGCGGTCGGCGAGGCGCTGATGCGCCACGGGGGGACGCTCGGCTACCGCTGGTCGGTCCACCCGCGGGAGGTCGCCGCGCGTCGCCTCGTGGCGGTGGAGACCCCGTGGGGAGCGGTGCGCGTCAAGGTCGCCGAGCGCGACGGGGCCGTGATCCACGCGGCGCCGGAGCACGAGGACTGCGCGGCCCTCGCGCGCGCAGCGGGGGTGCCCGTGGCAGAGGTGCGCGGTGCGGCGCTCGCGGCGTGGGCCTCGGCCGAACGGTCGGGCGGCGGCGGGGCGGGATAGAGCACGCCATGCCGTTGCCGGGCACCGACCTCCTCGACCGCCTCCTCACCGTAGTTCCGTCCCCCGTCATCGTGGCTGACCTCCGCGGGCGCGTTCTCCTGTTCAGCACCGCCGCGGTCGCGGCCCTCGGCTACCCGGCGGAGGAGGCCCGCGAGCACCTCCACGTGACCGACCTCTACCACCACCCGGAGGACGCCCGGCGCGTCCTCCGTCGGCTCCGTGGGCAGGACGGCCAGACGGGGCCGCGTGCGGACGGTCGCTTCGATGTGACGCTGCGCGCGCGCAATGGCGAGCTGATCCCCGTGCGGCTCACCGCCGCGCTGCTGCGCGACGCTTCGGGCGCGCAGATCGGCACGCTCGGGGTGTTCGAGGACCGTCGGGAGCAGGTCGCGTTGGGGAAGCGCCTGGAGGACGCCGCGACCCAGGTCGAGGCCGTGGAGCGGCGCGCGGCCGGGATCGCCGCGATCTCGTCGGCCGTGCACGAGATGGCCCAGCCGCTGACGGCCGCGATGGGCAACGTGGAGATGCTCCTGCTCGACCCCGCCCTCGAGCCCCCCGTCGCGACCCGGCTGCAGCGCACGTACGACCACCTCGAGCGCCTGCGCACGATCATCGCGCGCTTCGCCAAGGCTGGTCGGCGCGTGGCCGGGCGTGACGGCCCCGAGAGCGTGCGATGAGCGCGCCGCTGCGCATCGTCGCGACCCTCGCCCTCGACGATCGCGACGACGCCGTGCTGGCCGCGGTGCGCGCCCTCACGGCTCGACGCGCCACGGACGTGACGCTCCTCCACGTCCAAGCCCGCGCGGGCGCCGGGATCCCCGACGCCCTCGCAGCGGCGGCCGCACGGCTGGGCGTCCCCGCGACGACCCGCGTGGTGGCCGGCACCGTCGACCACGCCGCGGAGTCGGTCCTCCTCGAGGTCGGCGCGGACCTCCTCGTCGTCGGTCGGAGCGCCGCGGCGGACGGCGCCGCCGCCTGGGGGCCACACGGGCGCGCGCTCCTCCGCGCCGCCGGATGCCCGGTCCTCGTGGTGCCCGTCGGCAGCGTGACGGCGTTCGGGCGCGCCGCCCTCGGGATGGACCTCTCGCCCTCGGCGCTCGACGCGCTCGTCCTTGCGCGCGGCCTCTTCGACGACGTGCTCGCGATCGCCGTGCTCGCCCCGGAGGACGCCGAGGCCGGCGCCGCCGAGGTGATCGCGTCGCTCGAAGCCCGCTTCCACGCAGCGCTCGCGGCGCGCGGCCTCCCCGCGGCCCCGCTCTCGGGGCGGGCCGGGAGCTCCCCGGCGGACGTGCTGCTCGCCCTCGCCCCCGAGGTGGACGTGCTCGTGGTCGGCTCCCGGGGATTGAGCCCGCTCGCCACCGTGCTCCTCGGCAGCACCGCAGAACGTCTCGCCGGACGGAACCACGGACCCGTCCTGGTCGTGCGTAGGCGAGGGGACACGCGCGGTCTCCTCGGAGCGCTCTTCCGCCCATGACCTTCCTCCTCCTCGTCCTCCTCGCTGGCCCCGCCTCCGCCATCCAGATCGAGGCCCGGGACGGCCCGTGCCCGGTCGGCTCCGGCACGGTGCGTGTCTACCAGAAGATCAGCTCCAACGCCGCGGGTGGCTACGACTCGGATCTTGCCTCCTACTCCAGCGGCGGCCAGTGGCGCGCCTACCAGATCGCCACCTGCGCGGACAACCTCTTCTCGTTGCGCGGCCAGGACTTCCTCTCCCTCACCACCGCCGACCGCGCGCGCCTCACCGCGGCGCTCCCTGCCGCCGTGCGCGGCGTGGCGGACCCGAAGGCGCCGACGATCTGGGAGCGGTACCACGTCGCGGCCGCGCTGTACGCGACGCTCGGGAAGGACAGGGTCTTCCTCGGGGATCTTCTCCTCGAGGCGAGCTGGGCCGCGCGGGACGAGGCCGTGGGTTTCTACGCGGGCCTCGAGGGCCCGGAGGCCGCGCGCGTGCTGCTCGACGCAGGCTGGGAGGAGCTGAAGAAGCCGCTCGCCGAGGTGGATCGCAAGAAGGTCCTCTACAACCTCGCGCGCGTAGCGCACCGCGGCGGGTGGAACGGAGAGCGGGACGCGCTCCTCACCGCCTTCGAGACGGCGGGGACGCTCACCGCGCAGGAGAAGGACGCGCTCGCGCGCTTCCGCCGCATCGCGCTCGTGGTCGAGCCGGGCCTACAGGACGAGGTCATCGCGCACTACAGCGCCGCGCTCGCGACCGCCCTCCCGGCGTCGGAGAAGGCGCGCGTCACCTACCAGCTCGCGGATCTCCTGCGCCGCCGCGGGAACGTGACGGACGCCGCCCCGCTCTACGCGGCCGTTCGCAAGGACGAGGACGCCTCCGACCAGCTTCGCGGCATGGCCGCCTACTTCGTGAACGCCCGGCGCTGACCCCATCCGCAGGGACGGGGTGGACTGAACATGCGTTCGGGTATAGATCCGATCCATGGGGCGAACCGGGGCGGGAGAGGTGGTGCTGCTGCGCATCCACGCGCGGGATCCCGCGCGGGCCGCGTGCTTCTACGCGGCGTTGTTCGGCTGGCGCGTGGGTCGGCCGGGCGCGCTCGGGCTCGGCTTCCGCACGCCGGGCGGCCTGTGCGGGGTCTTCCGGCAGGGGGAGCCCTCGACCGCGGGCCCCGAGATCTTCGTCGGGGTCGCGAGCCTGGAGGAGGCGCTTCCCCGGGCCGTCGCGCTCGGGGGGCGCGCGTTGGTGCGGCCCGGGCCCTCGCCGGACGGCGGGCGCGTGGCGCTCGTGCTCGACCCCGAGGGGAACCGCATCGGGCTCTGCGAGGCGCCGGGCGCGCCGGGGGAGGGGGAGCCCTACTTCCCGGCGCCGGAGTGAGCGTCCCTACGCGCCCGGATGCCGATCCGGAGGTCGCGACACCGTGGCGCTTGCCGGCGAGCATCGGGTGTGTATCTGGTTAACGCTTGCACCCCCTGCGGAGGTTTTGCTCATGGGTCTCTGGGACACTCTCACCACCCACGCCAAGGCACAGTTCCTCGATGTCATCCAGTGGATGGACGACACGAAGAACACCCTCGTGTACCGCTTCCCCATCTTCAACCAGGCCATCCAGGACGGAGGCAAGCTGGTCGTGCGGGAGGGTCAGGCGGCGGTGTTCGTCGCGGAGGGCCGCCTGTCCGACGTGTTCGGCCCCGGCACCTACGAGCTCTCCACGCGCACGAAGGCCGTCAGCGGCTTCTTCGAGAGCATCAAGTACGGCCTGAACATGCCCTACAAGGGGGACGTGTACTTCGTCTCCACGCGGCAGAACACGGACCAGAAGTGGGGCACCGCCAACCCCCTCATGCTGCGTGATGCGGATCTCGGCGTCGTCCGCATTCGCGCCTTCGGCGTGTTCGCCTACCGCATCACCGACCCCGCCGCGTTCATCCGCGAGGTGGTCGGCACGGCCGGCCTCTACACGACGGACGAGATCAACGGCCAGCTCAAGCGCAAGCTCGTGAGCGCCCTCGCGGACACCATCGGCGAGTCCAAGATCCCCGCGCTCGACCTCGTGGCCCAGTACATGGACCTCGGGGACGCCCTCCGCCAGCGCCTGAACGGCTGGTTCCAGGAGAACTACGGCATCACCCTCACGGACTTCGTGGTCGAGAACATCTCGGTCCCGCCCGAAGTCGAGAAGATGATGGACAAGCGCTCGTCCATGGCGCTCGCGGGCGACATGAACACCTACACCCAGTTCCAGGCCGCCAACGCCATGGAACAGGCTTCGAGCCGCCCGGGCGGCGGCGGCGCCATGCTCGAGGCGGGCCTCGGCCTCGCGATGGGCAACGCCATGGGGCAGCAGCTCGGCCGCGCCCAGCAGGGGCCGGGCACGGTGAGCCCGCACGCCGGCCTCTCGGCGCCGCCGCCGCCGCCCCAGGCGGAGACGCGCTTCCACTACAACGGCGCGGGCGGCCAGGGTGAGCACACTGCGCGCGAGATCGCCGCGTTCGTCCAGCAGAATCGCGCGGGCGCGCACAACGTGTGGGCCGCGGGCTGGCCGGGCTGGAAGGTGTGGTCCGATGTGGCCGAGATCAGCGCGCTCCTGCCGCCGGTCCCGCCACCGCTCCCTTCGGCGATCACCTTCCACTACGCCGCGCCGGACGGCTCCAGCGCGACGCTCGGGCCCGCCGACGTGGCGGATCGCGTCAAGGCCGACCCCGCTGGTCGCCACCTCGTGTGGCGCGACGGCTACGCCAACTGGAAGGACGCCCGCGAGGTCGCCGAGATCGCCGGCCTCCTCGGCGGTGGCCCGCCGCCCCCGCCGCCTCCCCGGTAGTCGGGCGTCGCGCGGGAGGCGGGGCACGTTCCCGTCTCCCGGCGCGACCCGTCGGTCAGCCGCGCCGCGCGCGCGGCCCCGTCACCGGTACTCGGAGTTGTCCCGCGCCGACCCGCACGACGGGTCGTCGCCGTCCGTGCCCTGGATGGTGTCGTTGTCGACGCCGTCGTTGCACTGGATGTCGCTGTAGCCGACCTCGCCGGTGGTGGTGACCGGGGTCGCGCAGTCGGGGTCGGCCACGTCCGACCAGCCGTCGCCGTCGTTGTCGAGGCCGTCGTTGCACGCGGTAGCGGGGTCGACCTCGCTGCTGTCGGACGCGCTCACGCAGCCCCAGTCGGCGGCGTCGGCGAGGCCGTCGGCGTCGTCGTCCACGCCGTTGTTGCAGTCGCCGCCGGCGGCCCCGTCGTCCTCGAAGAGCGCGTCGGCGTCGGGGCACGCGGCGTCGAGCACGTCGTCCCAGCCGTCGGCGTCGTTGTCGAGGCCGTCGGCGCATTCGGGGGTGTGGGTCTCGTCCACGTCGAGCGCGCTGGCGCAGCCGGGGTCGTCGGCGTCGGTGAGGGTGTCGCTGTCGGAGTCCTCGCCGTCGTTGCACGGGAAGCTCTCGTAGCCGACCTCGGCGCCGCGCCAGGCGCAGTCGGGGTCGGCGTCGTCGGTCCAGCCGTCGAGGTCACCGTCCAGGCCGTCTGAGCAGTCGAGACCGGCGTCCGCGGCGGTGGCCTCGCGGTTGTCCCAGGCGTCGAGGCAGTCGGGGTCGTCGGCGTCGGTCAGGCCGTCGCCATCGTCGTCGTCGCCGTCGTTGCACGCGGCGGTACCGGTGGCGCCGGCCTCGGCGGTGGCGTCGATGCAGTCGGGGTCGTCGCCGTCGATCCAGCCGTCGAGGTCGGTGTCGACGCCGTCCGCACATTCGGCGATCGGATCCTGCTCGACGTCGTCGTCCGCGTCGGCGCAGCCGGGGTCGTCGAGGTCGGTCAGGCCGTCCAGATCCGAGTCGACGCCGTCGGCGCAGGCGGGGAGGGACACCCCGGCCTCGGCCCAGGAGAGGGCGTCGGCGCAGTCGGGGTCGTCGCTGTCGAGGAGGCCGTCCGTGTCGTCGTCGTCGCCGTCGTTGCAGGCGGCGCGGCCGTAGCCGACCTCGTCGCCGAAGAGGGCGCAGTCGGGATCCTCGTCGTCCGACCAGCCGTCGCCGTCGTCGTCCGCGCCGTTCGCGCAGTCGTCGCCGGTGCCGGACTCGTCGTCGTCCCAGCTCACGGCGCAGTCGGGATCGTCGGCGTCCACGAGGCCGTCGCCGTCGCCGTCCGCGCCGTCGTTGCAGGCGCGCGTGCCGAAGTCGAGCTCGTCACCGTCGGTCGCGCAGTCGATGTCGTCTACGTCGCGCCAGCCGTCGGCGTCGTCGTCCTCGCCGTTCGCGCACACGTCGGCGGCGGCGTCCTCCACGGTGTCCCAGGCGTCGACGCAGCCGTCGTCCGCGGCGTCGATGGCGAGGTCGCCGTCGTCGTCGAGGCCGTCGTTGCAGCCGGGGATGTCGGAGAAGCCGAGCTCGTCGTCACCGGTGAGGCAGTCGGGATCGTCCGCGTCGTGCCAGCCGTCTCCGTCGTCATCGGCGTCGTCGTAGCAGGTGCCCGAGGGGTCGGTCTCGTCGGTGTCGGAGGCGGAGGCGCAGCCGGGATCCTCGGCGTCGGTGGTGCCGTCGCTGTCGTCGTCCTCGCCGTCGTTGCAGGCGCCGGTGCCGTAGCCGCGCTCGCTCGAGCCGCTCGCACAGTCGGGGTCCGCGGCGTCGCGCCAGCCGTCGCCGTCGCCGTCGTCGCCGTCCTCGCAGCCGTCGGCGGCGGCACCCTCGAACGTGTCGTAGGCGTCGGCGCAGTCGGCGTCCCGCCCGTCCTCGTCGCCGTCGCTGTCGTTGTCGACGCCGTCGTTGCAGGCGCCTGTCCCGACGCCGAGCTCGCTCGTGCCGGTGGCGCAGTCCGGATCCTCCGCGTCGAACCACTCGTCGCCGTCGTTGTCGACGAGGTCGTTGCAGCGCGTGATCGGGTCGGTCTCGTCCGTGTCCATGGCCTCGGAGCAGCCGGGATCGTCGGCGTCGGAGAGGCCGTCGCCGTCGTCGTCTGTCCCGTTGTTGCACGGGTAGGCGCTCGTGGCGGGGTCCTCGGACGCGTCGGACGAAGACGCGCAGTTGGGATCGAGCAGGTCGATCCAGCCGTCACCGTCATCGTCGAGGTCGTTGCCGCAGGCAGCGTCGTCCTCGAAGTCGTCGGAGGCGCTGGCGCAGTCGGGGTCGTCGCTGTCGGAGAGGCCGTCGAGGTCGTCGTCGGCCCCGTTGTTGCACTCGGTGGCGCCGGGGCCGGACTCGGCGCCGCTCGCACAATCGGGGTCATCCGCGTCGAACCAGCCGTCGCCGTCGTCGTCGTCGCCGTTGTCGCACTCGGCGGCCTCGACCGTGCCGGCCGCGGTCAGGCAGTCGGCGTCCACCGCGTCGAGCGCGAGGTCGCCGTCGTTGTCGAGCCCGTCGTTGCACTCGCCCGTGCCGAAGCCGAGCTCCTCCCGCCCGCCCGAGCAGTCGGGGTCGTCGGCGTCGGCCCAGCCGTCGCCGTCGTCGTCGAGGCCGTCGGAGCAGCCGTTGGACTCGTCCGTGTCGGACGCGGTGGCGCAGTCGGGGTCCTCGCTGTCGTAGAGGCCGTCGCCGTCCTGGTCCTCGCCGTCGTTGCAGACGGCGGTGCCGTAGCTGTCCTCGGTGCCGCCGCCGTCCGCGCAGTCGGGATCGTCGGCGTCGGCCCAGCCGTCTCCGTCGTTGTCGCTGCTGTCTTCGCAGTCGCTGGCCTCGAAGTCGTCGTCGGCGTCGGTGCACTCGGTGTCGGCGGCGTCGACGCGGCCGTCCCCGTCGTCATCGAGGCCGTTGGAACAGGCGCCGCGGCCCTCGAAGCCGGTGCCTTCCGAGTCGTCGCTGCTGGAGCGGCAGGAGGGATCGTCCAGGTCGGTCCAGCCGTCGCCATCGTTGTCGCCGCCGTCTTCGCAGGCGTTGCTCTCGGAGTCGTCCAGGGCGTCGGCGCAGGAGGAGTCGTCGTTGTCGACGCGGCCGTCGCCGTCGTCGTCCTCGCCGTTGTTGCAGAGCCAGTCGGAGACGCCGACCTCCTCGTCCCCGGAGAGGCAGTCGGGATCGGCCTCGTCGAGCCAGCCGTCGTCGTCGTTGTCGTCGCCGTCTTCGCAGCCGAGGGCGGACTCGCGATTGTCCCAGGCGCTGTCGCACTCGCGGTCGTCGCTGTCGGGGGCGCGGTCGCCGTCGTTGTCGACGCCGTCGTTGCACTCGGTGGTGCCGACGCCAAGCTCGTCTCCGAGGTCGTAGCAGTCGGGATCGTCGGCGTCGGACCAGCCGTCCCCGTCGTTGTCGATGCCGTCCACGCAGGGCTCGATCTCGTCGTCGTCGAGGGCGTCCGTGCAGTCGGGATCCCGCGCGTCGGCGAGGCCGTCGCCGTCGTTGTCGGCGCCGTCGTTGCAGGCGCCGGTGCCGGTGCCGAGCTCTTCGGTGCCGGCGGTGCAGTCGGGGTCGTCGGCGTCGCGCCAGCCGTCCTCGTCGTTGTCGACGAGGTCGGTGCAGGGGCGGATGGGGGTCTCGAGGAGCGCGGCGGTGAGCTGGACGGCCACGACCTCCCCCAGCTCGAAGGCGAGGGGGCCGACGGAGCCGGTGGTGACGGTGCGGTCGGCGCCGAGGTAGCCGTACGCGAGCACGGCGAAGGCGGGATCGTTGCCGCCGGGCTGGAGCTCGATGCTGTCGGGCACGCCGTCATCGGAGACGGGGACGCTGACGCGCAGCTCGAGCGCGGCGTCGTCCACGACCCAGTCACCGATGCGGCTGTCGTCGGCCTCGGTGAGCTCGGTGCCGTCGCGCTTGATGAAGGGCGCGGTGGGGTCGAGGATGAGCCACCACGCGTCCGCCGCGCCGGCGACGTCGGTGGCGTCGATATCGACGACGACGGCGGTGCGGTCGTCGGAGGAGCCGGTGCAGCCGAGGAGGGCGAGGAGCAGCCAGGCGCGGGTCATGGGAGGACCACCACGGTGTCACCGGTGGGAGGGGGCTCGGGCGCGGTGGCGACGACGACGGCCGCGGTGGTGGCGCCGCCCGCGACGGCGGCCCCGCCGACGATGGCCCAGAAGCCCCAGCGTTGGACGAGCGGCTTGCGCTCGAGGAGCGAGTCCCCCGCGACGCGGAGGGCGACGGTGCCGCGCGCCGGGACGCTGACGGTGTCGGTGACCTTGCGGTCGCCTACGAGGACCTGTACTTTCATCTTGCCCTTCTCGAAGGGCCCGACCGTGACGTGGGCGCCGGCGCCGACGGGCGCGCCGTCGAGGAGCACCTGCGCGTCGGTGCTGCCCGTCGTGATGTCGAGGACGCCGCCAGTCGTGGGGAGCGTGGCCTTGACCTCGCCGCGGGTGCCGTCCGTCGTGTCGACCACGCGGAGGATGGCGGCGCGGTCGGGGTGGGTGACGAGGACGACGTGGCGCCCGGGTTCGATGTTCTCGAGCCGGAGCGGGGTGGCGCCGACGTTCTTGCCGTCGAGGGAGACGGTGGCGCCGGCCGGCGTGGACTCGACCACGAAGACGCCGCGGGAGGAGGGGAGCTTCACGTCCACGAGGTAGTTCCTACCGCCCACGAACTCGATGCGGCCCTCCGCGGGCTCGAACTTCGGGGCCTCGACCCGCCACGCGTGCGTGCCGGGGTTCGGGCCGGGGAGGCGGATGGGGAGCGGGCCTCGATCCGTGCCGTCGAGCAGGAGGCGGGCCCCGGGCGGGCCGGTGAACTCGATGGTGCCGGTGCCGGGGGTGAGCGAGGCCTGTACCTCGAGGGTCTTGTCTTCGGCGATCTCCACGCGGCGCACGAAGGGGTCGTAGCGGTCGGCAACGACGCGGATCTGGTGCGCGCCGACGGCGAGGTACTTCGTGAGAGGGGTCGCGCCGAGCAGGGCGCCGTCCAGCCAGACCTCGGCGCCCTCCACGTTGCTGCGAACCTTCAGGATGCCGGTGGGCCCGTCCGCCGCTGCGGCGGTCGGAAGGAACATCCCGGAGAGGGCGACGAAGAGGGCAAGTGCGGCGGCAAGCATTCGGGTGGGGAGCGTAGCACGGGTGTCCCTGGCGGCGTCCAGGTGTGTTTCGCGCCGTCGCTGGTGCATCGACGCACGCGCGGCGTCCGCGGCGGGCTCCACGCGCGACCTTCAGCCGCCGAGCAGCGCCGCTTCGTCCCCCGACACGAGGTAGGACCAGCCCATGGTCGGCAGCGCGCTCCACACCCACAACGTGCCGTCGGAGACGACGTGCCCGGCGTCCGGGTTGACCGCGACCGCGCCCAGCACGGCGGGGAAGGGGAACGGCGGCGCCCTCCAGTCGCGCACGCTCCGGGCCTGATCGCGCTGGCTCGAGCGCACGACCACCTGGCCCTGCGCGTTCACGATCCACGCCTCGACCGGCGCGTCGAAGGCGGCGGGCGCGAGGAGGGCGTCGAGGAGGTAGCCCACGGTGATGTCGACCGCGGCCACCCCGAGCAGCTTCCCGTCGGCATCGCGGAGCGCACGGGTAGAGGTGACGAGCAAGCCCAGCCCGCTCTCGTCGAGGGAGGCGGGCTCCCAGTGCGGGCCCTTCGTCGGGACCGTCGCGCGGTACCAGTCCTGCTGCCGGGGGTCGTAGCCGGTGGGGTAGATACCGGCGCCCGGGTAGCCGACGAGGATCCCCTCTTCCGTCGCGACGTAGGACCACACGATGGGCACGCCCGTCGCGCGCAGGCGCTCGGCCCAGCGCGGGTCCTCGTCGGCGCTGCGGCGGTGCACGTCCCGGAACACGGGGGTCAGCGCGACGAGCTGCTCGATGCGGCCGTTGACGCTGGCGGCGCTCACCCCGGGGGCGAGCACGACGTCGGGCTGCTCGAGGCTGACCCGGGCGTCGTAGAAGGGCGCGGGCACGAGATCGCCGGGGCCCTTGCCGGGCAGGCTGAACAGCTCCGCGAGGAAGTAGGGCCGCGGCACCGGGGGGTCGGTGAGGCGGGCCTCGGCGGTGGTGGCGAGCCCCTGGAGGAGCCCCTCGAAGCGGAGGAGCGTCGTCTCCATTCGGTGCGAGTTCCCCGCCGTCTCGCCGAGGAGGGAAGCCAGCTTCTGCTCTCGATCGAGGGCCCCTTGCCGGGAGAACTCGCGCACGCCGACCGCGGCGAGCACCCCGAGCGCGCCGGTCAACAACACGAGGAGCGCGAGGCCGACGCCGACGGCGAGGGCGGTCTGGCGGTGGCGCGCGACGCTCCGGGCGAGGCGCTGCGCGAGGCTGTCCGGCTCGGCGAGCACGGCCTCGTCGCGGAGGTAGCGGCGCACGTCGTCGGCCAGGGCGGCGACGTCGGCGTAGCGGCGCGCGGGGTCGAGCTGGGTGGCGCGGCGCACGACGGCGGCGAGCTCGCGGGGCACGCGGTCGTTCGGGTTGAGGTGGACGAGGGGCTCCTTCTCGCCCTTCGCCGCCTTCTTCAGTACGAGCTCGGCGCCTTTTCCGGTGCGCGCCACCTTGAGGCCCACCAGCTCGAACAGGATGAGCCCGAGCCCGTATTGGTCACTCCGCCC
Organism: uncultured Pseudomonadota bacterium; assembly: GCA_903959175.1. Taxonomy (GTDB): domain Bacteria; phylum Myxococcota_A; class UBA796; order UBA796; family SXON01; genus CAJBVW01. Next base: position 26,995 of record CAJBVW010000342.1, on the reverse strand, counting down.
GTCGAGCGCGTCGTTCCGTCCGTGCGCCTGCTCCGGCGACATGTACCGCGGCGTGCCGAGGGCCAGGCCGAACTGGGTGCGCTCCGCGCGCCCGCTCGGGGCGTCCTCCTCGGTGATGGCCTCGGTGCCGCCCATCAGCCGGGCGAGCCCCCAGTCCATCACGATGACCTCCTGGAAGGCCCCCACCATGATGTTGTCGGGCTTCAGGTCGCGGTGGATGACGCCGCGCGTGTGGGCGTGCGCCACCGCGCTGCACACCTGGAGGAAGATCTCGAGGCGCGCCGCGAGCGCGAGCTGCGGCGGGAGCCGGCGGCGCTTCTCCACGAGGTCCCGAGCCTCCGTCAACACCTGCTTCAGCGTGCGCCCGCGGATGAGCTTCATCGAGTAGGCGAGGGCCCCGTCCTCCTGGGGCTCCAGGCCGTAGACGGGGATGATCGCGGGGTGATCGAGCTGCGCCGTGATCTGCACCTCGTGCGCGAACCGGGCCGTCAGGATCGGGTTCTTCGAGAGCCGCGCGTCCATCCGTTTGATCGCGACGTTACGACGGAGATCGCGGTCGCGCCCGATGAACACCTCGCCCATCGCCCCCTTGCCGAGCAGCCCGAGGAGGCGGTGGCGGGTTGCCGGACCGCTGGAGACGCCCTCGGAGAGGGTGAGCGTCACGTCGAGCGAGGCGAGGACCTCGCGGAGCTGGTCGGCGTCGAGGTGCCCGTCTGCGTGGAGGGCGGCGACGAAGTCGTTCACGTCCCCGTCGCGGTTGCGCGCGACGAACCGGCGCCACGCCACGTCCGCCTGGCCGGCGAGCGTCGGGGGCAGGAGGGACTTGAGGCGGGCGAGGTCCATCGTCGGTCGCAGTCTACACGCCCGCGCTACCGCGCCACGCCGCGGATGCGGGCGTCCCCCACGCGCTTCGTCGTCCCCCGCGCGTCGAGCCACTCCAGGAGCGGGATGGCCGTGCGGCGCGAGAGGCCGGTGAGCTCCTTGAAGCAGGCGGGGTCGAGGGTGGCGTTGGTGTCGAACCATCCGCGCACGCGCTCGACGAGCGTGGCGAGCACGGCCCCGGACCAGAGGCGATCGCCGATGGCCTCGGCCTCTCCACGCTCGCGGAGGAGGTAGACGAGAGCGTCGTACGCGGGCTCCGGGGCGGCCTCGCGGAGGTCCGAGCTGCCCTCGAGGCCGGCCGCGGTGAGGTGGGCGAGAGCGCGATCGCGCCACGCGGCCTGCGCCGGGGTGAGCGCCACGACGTGCCCGGCGGCGCGCACCCGGCCCCCGTCCGCGACGAGGCGCCCGGAGGCGACCTCGGCGTCGAGGAGGGCGAGGTAGTCCCGCTCCGCGAGGGCGAGGAGGACGCCGCCCCGGAGCGCCTTGCGGTTGGCGCCGCTGGCGAGGGGGTGGTCGCGGTGCCACGCGGCGACGGCGGCGTGGAGGGCGGCGCGGTGGGCGTCGGCGATCTCGCTGGCGAACCAGCGCTCGCCGATCTTCACGCCCGTCCTGCCCGCGGCCCCGATACGCGCGGCCACGTCCGTGTCCGAGAGCCCGGCGGCCCCGGCGCGGAGGAGCCAGGCCTCGTCGTCGCCCGCCTCGATGCGGTCGAGGATCGCGGCGGCGGCGGCGGCGTCACGGCGGCGCGCGACGTGCGCGTAGGGGTCGAGCACGACGCCCCCGCCCACGGTCGCGGCGGGGGAGGCGCGGCGTACGACGAAGCGATCGCCGGGGAGGCAGGGGAGGGGCTCGCCGAGGCGGATCTGTACGTGGCAGGTCTCGCCGGGGACGAGGCCCTCCGCGTCGAGCGGGACCACGCGGGCCTCGACCTCGCGGGTGCCGAGGAGCACGGTCAGGCGCGCCTCTTCGGCGAAGAGCGGGGCGTCCGCGAGGTGGGTGTAGCGCGCGTCGATCACCCGCGGCGCGGGGAGCGCGCCCGGCGCCGTGATCCAGCTTCCGCGGCCCACTTCCTCGAGCTCCACCCCCGCGAGGTTCAGCGCGGTGCGGGCGCCCGCGTAGGCCTCCGTCACGCTCGCCCCGTGCACCTGGACGCCGCGCACCCGCGCGCGCCGACCGCCGGGCTGGATCTCGACCTCCGCGCCGTCCGCGAGCCGCCCCGACCACGCGGTCCCGGTCACGACGGTGCCGAAGCCCTTGCGTGCGAACGCGCGATCGACCGGGAGGCGAAAGGGGCGGTCCATCGGGCGGGGCGGCGGCACCACGGCGTCGAGCGCGGCGACCAGGGCGTCCAGGCCGGCGCGCGTGACCGAGCTGACCGGGAGCACCGGCGCGCCCTCGAGGAAGGTGCCGCGCACCTGCTCGCCGATCTCCTCCACGCAGAGGCCGAGCAGCTCGGGGTCGACGAGGTCTGCCATCGTGACCGCGACGACGCCCGTGCGCACGCCGAGGAGCCCGAGGATGTCGAGGTGCTCGCGGGTCTGCGGCATGACGCCCTCGACCCCGCTCACGCAGAGGATCACGGCGTCGAGGCCGCTCGCGCCGGCGATCATCGTGCGGACCAGCCGCTCGTGGCCCGGCACGTCCACGAGGCCGGCGATGCGACCGCTCGGCAGCGTCAGCGGCGTGAAGCCCAGCGCGATGGTGATGCCGCGCTGCTTCTCCTCGGGGAGACGGTCGAGATCGACGCCGGTCAGCGCCTTCACCAGCGAGGTCTTCCCATGGTCCACGTGTCCGGCGGTCCCGAACACGAGCGGCGCAAGCGACACTCCTCCCCCTGGCTGGCACGAAGTTAACTCCGGCTCTGGATCGGGGCGGACAGACACGCGCGGACGCGTGCTGCCGCGGGGGCAGATGGGCAGGGCGCTCCCCGCGCGGCCCCTCGACGCGCTACGATCCCCTCCATGTTGGTGGACTGCCCGGAGTGCGGCGCGAGCCTGGAGGGGTCCTCCGGCACCGAAGCCGTGTGCCCCGCATGCATGACCCCGTTCCTCGTGCCGACGACCTCGCGGTCGGTCTCCGTGTTCGACGTGCAGCCGGGCGCCGGCGCGGCGCCGCGTCGGATGTCCCGCTACGCCATCCGCGAGGGCATCTACCTCGGCCAGCTCACCCCGGGGACGCGCGTGCGTCACGACGGTGGCCCCTGGGAGCTCGTCGGCGGCTACCCCGAGTTCGCGGTCGTGTTCCGGCTCCTCGGTGGGGACCTCGCGCCGATGGCGGGCACGCGCAAGCTCGCGGGGTGGGGCCGCCCGCCCGCCGCGGAGCCGTCCAGCCAGCGCGTGCGCCCTCCGGCGCGCTTCGAGGTCACCGACCCGGTCGCGACGCGTCCGGTGCCCGCGGCCGCCCTGCCGGTAGAGGCCGTCGCGCCCGCGCCGCCGGTCGGGCCCGCGCGACCCGTCGTCGCTCCCCCGCCGGTCCTGACCCCGCGGGCCGCAGCGGCGCCCACGCCGTCAGGAGCGCGGCTCTACCTGATCGGCGCCGCCGTGGTCGCCCTGGTCGGCCTCGGCTTTCTCCTCAGCTGAGCCGGTGAGGCGCCGGAACACCTCCTCGAGGGTGGAGCGCTCCTTCGTGAGCTCCCACACGCGCAGGCCCTGGGTCACCGCGAGGTCGAAGAGCTCCTTGCGCACGTCGTGCGCCGCGAGCACCTCGAAGGCCTGCTGATCGGCCTCCTCGGCGGTCTGCTCGGTCACGCGGGTCACCCCGGGGACGGCTGCGACGAGCGCCCGGAGCGCGGGCGTGCCGAGCCTCACGGTGCCGGCGCCGAACACGACCTTGACGAGCGCGCCGCCTGCCTGCGCGGACTGGATCTGCTCGGTCGGCGCGTCCGCCACGATCTGCCCTCGGTTGAGGATCAGCACGCGGTCGCAGGTGGCCTGGACTTCCTGGAGGATGTGCGTCGAGAGGATGACCGTGCGCGAACGTCCGATACGACGGATGAGGTTGCGGATGGCGAGGATCTGGTTGGGGTCCAGGCCGCTCGTCGGCTCGTCGAGGATGAGGATGGGCGGCTGGTGGAGGAGGGCCTGCGCGAGGCCCACGCGCTGCCGGTAGCCCTTCGAGAGCGTCCCGACGGGCTGGTGCAGCCGGTCCGTGATGTCGCACTCGGCCGCCGTACGCTCGATCGCGGTGACGCGCTCGGCCTGGGCCATGCCGCGGACGCGCCCGATGAAGTCGAGGTAGTCCATCACCCGCATCTCGGCGTAGATCGGGGCGGACTCGGGGAGGTACCCGATGCGCCGGCGCACCTCGAGGGATTGGCTCACCACGTCGAAGCCCGCCACCTTCGCCCCGCCGCCGGTGGGCGAGAGGAAGCCGGTGAGGATCTTCATGGTCGTCGTCTTCCCGGCGCCGTTCGGGCCGAGGAAGCCGACGATCTCGCCGGAGTTGATGGTGAAGCTCACACCGGCGAGCGCGTGGAAGGAGCCGTACGTTCGTGCGAGGTCGCGGACCTCGATCATCGCGGACATGCACGCGGACTATCCCGCCGTCCGCCCGGCGTGCGCCTTCCGTGGGCGTGCCCGCGCGACTTGGGCTAAACTGGGCGCCACATCAGGAATCCCATGCTCGCCACGCTGCTGCTCACCTTGTTCGCCTGCGAGAGCCAGTACGTCATCGCCGAGAACGAGGACCTCACGGGCTCGGACGACACCACGGCCGACACCGACACCGGCGAGCCCGAACCCGACTACTCCGAGTTCGACGGCGCCACCCTCGTGGTGATCTCCCCCGCCAGCGGGGACTTCCTCCCCTACGAGCAGGACGCCACGTTCTCCGCCGAGGTGCGCGGGGCGGACGGCAGCGTGCTCGCGTTCGACGACATCGCCTGGACCAGCGACATCGACGACGCCTGGGCCCTCACCGGCGCCTCCGTCGAGGACGACAGCCTCGACGTCGGCACCCACGCCCTCACCGCCATCGCCCAGCTCCCCAACGGGGACCGTCTCGCCTACACCATCGGCGGCGTGCTCGTGCAGAGCGCCTACACCGGCGTCTACAGCGGCACGCTCCAGATCACCGGCTCCGGCGACTACAACGGCACCGAGTACAGCGCGGGCTGCGCGGGCGCCCTCCTCCTCGTGGTGGACGCCTACGGTGACACCGTCACCGGCGACGCCGGCTGCCTCATCTCGCTGCTCGGCTACGAGCTCGACATGGCCTACCTCTTCGACCTCGAGAACGACGAGGGCGACCTCGCGGGCGCCACCGCGCTCGACCTCACCTGGTACCAGCTCGACATCGACACGGTCGGCAGCATGACGGAGGACGGCGCCATCGAGGGCACGTTCACGCAGGACATCTTCAGCGTGGTGCAGATCGACGGCGAGTTCGACGCCACGCGCGTCAGCCGCGACGTGTCCGAGTACACCGACGGGAGCTAACGGCGCCTGCGCCCGTCGTGCGGCGCCGAGGGCGATTGAGCCCAGACCGACGAGCGTTCCTGCCGTTATCACGGGCGTGGACGGACGGTGTCATTTCGGATACCGGCAGGTTCCCCCTGGTAAAGTGGATGCCGTGGTCGCCGTACCTGCTCGCAGGGGGCATGAGCCTCCCGTGGGCCGTCTGCACGTTGCTCGGCGTCCACCCCTCCGCGCCGGTGGTCGCCGTCCTGACCGGCGTGTCCGTCCTCGGGGCGGCCTTCCTCCTCTCGTGGGCGTGCGAGGCCGCCGAGATGGACGTGCCGCGCGCGTTCGCGGTGAGCGTGCTCGCGCTCGTGGCGGTGCTGCCCGAGTACGCGGTGGACGCGACGTTCGCCTGGAAGGCGGCCCGCGATCCGACTCACGCAAGCTACGCGATCGCCAACATGACCGGCGGGAACCGGCTCCTCCTCGGGCTCGGGTGGCCGCTCGTCGTCGGGCTCGGCTTCCTGCGCTTCCGGAAGCGGGAGATCGACATCCCGCGCGACATGGGAGTGGAGGTGAGCGTCCTCCTCCTCGCGACGCTCTACGCGGCGGTCCCGATCGTGCGCGGCGCCCTGACGGTGTTCGACACCGTCGTCTACGTACTGATGTACGTCGTCTACCTCGTGGCGGCGGCGCGCGGCGAGTCGCAGGAGGTCGAGCTCGTCGGGCCCGCGCGCGCGATGGCGGACCTCACGCCCCCTCGCCGTCGCCTCGGCGTGGTCGCCCTCTTCGTCTACGCCGCGGTGTCCATCGGCATCGCGGCGGAGCCCTTCGCGGAGTCGCTCGTCCAGACCGGCCGCGCCTTCGGCATCGACGAGTTCCTGCTCGTGCAGTGGGTGGCGCCGCTCGCGAGCGAGTCTCCCGAGGTCGTCGTCGCCATCCTCATGGTCTTCCGCGGCAGCGCGTCGACGGGGCTGCGCACCCTCGTGTCCAGCAAGGTCAACCAGTGGACCCTGCTCGTCGGCACCCTCGCGCTCGTCTACTCGGTGAGCTTCGGCTCGGTCGCCCCGATGCCCATCGACGCGCGCCAGCGGGACGAGCTCCTCCTCACCGCGGCGCAGAGCCTGTTCGGCGTCGCCGTGCTCGCGGACCTCCGCTTCACCCTCGGCCAGGGCGCGCTCCTCGCGACGCTCTTCCTCGGGCAGGTGATCTTCGCGGACGCGCACTTTCAGGTCGGCGTGGGCTACGTCGCCCTCTCCGTCGGCCTCTACGCGTTCAGCCCGCGCACGCGTCAGGGCTTCGCGGGGTGCTTCCGCACCTTCGCGCGGATGCTCGCGGGCGGCGCCTCCTCCTAGCGCAGGATGTCGTCGACCGCTTTGACGAGGTCGTCCGCCCGGAAGGGCTTGGCGAGGAACGTGCTGAAGGTGGGGTCGCTCGGGGTGCGCGGGCCGCGCTCGTCGCTGTAGCCGGAGACGAAGAGCACGGGCGCGTTCGGGTGCCGACGTCGGATGGCGGCGGCGAGCAGGGTGCCGCGCATGCCGGGCATGACGACGTCGGTGATGAGCGCGTCGATCGTCGCGTCGCCCTCCGCGATGCGGATGGCGGCGCGGGGGTCGGAGGTGGCGTGCACGCGGTAGCCGGCGTGCTCGAGCACCTCCGAGAAGACCTCGAGCAGCTCGGGCTCGTCCTCGCAGAGGAGGAGGGTCTGGCCGCGGGCGCCGGGGCGCGGGGTGATCTCGGGGGTGGGCGCCGCGGCGGGCGTCGCGTCGGCGGGGAGGTAGACGAACACGGTGGTGCCGGCGCCGGCGGCCGTGCGGAGCTCGACGTGGCCGCTCGCCTGCGCGACGAGGCTCTGCACGATCGCCAGGCCGAGCCCCGCGCCGCGCCCGCGCGTCTTCGTGGTGAAGAAGGGCTCGAAGGCCTGGGCAGCGACCTCGGGCCGCATCCCGCCGCCGTTGTCCGTGATCTGCCACTCGACGAACTCGCCGTCGAGGCGGCCGGTGCGCGCGTCGTCGCCGCGGAGGGTGACCGGGCGCGCGGTGATGGAGAGCAGGCCACCCTGCGGCATGGCCTCGCGCGCGTTCACCGCGAGGCTCAAGAGGAGCTGTTCGAGGTGGGACGGCGCCATCCGGATGGAGGGGGTCTCGGCGTCCACGGCGAGGCGGAGGGTCACGGCCTCGCCGAGGGTGGTCTCGAACAGCGGGCGGAGCTCCTCGAGGATCTCCCCGGGGGCCGACTTGCCCCCGCGGCGCTCGTCGTGGCGACCGAGGATCGTGAGCTGGCGGGTGAGGTCGGTGGCGCGGAGCGCGGCGGCGTCGATGCGACCGAGGAGCTCGGTGGCCTTCGGCAGGTCGTGCGTCTGGGCCCCGAGCAGGTCGATCGCGCCACGGATGATGGCGAAGATGTTGTTGAAGTCGTGCGCGACGCCGCCGGCGATGCGGCCGAGCGTCTCGAAGCGCTGAACCCGCCGGACCTCTTCCTCCAGCCGCAGCTGCTCGGTCAGGTCGATCGCGTGGACCACGAAGCCGGTGACGCTGCCGTCGCCGCCGCGGAGGGGTGCGGACCCGCCGTCCACGAAGCGGTGGCGGCCGTGCTCGGCGAGCATGCGGAAGCGCACGGAGGGGAGGTCGTCGACGCCGGAGCGGTGGTGCACGAGGCGCGCTTCGAGGAGGGGGAGGTCCTCGTCCGCGACGATCTCGGAGAGGGGCACGCCCGCGAGCGCCTCGGGGGTGCGCCCGAGCATGCCGGCCAGGAGGCGGTTCACCGCGCGGACGGTGCCGTCGGGCTCGAGGAGGCCGATACCGATGGGGGCGTGCTCGAAGGCGCTCTCGAAGCGCTCGTCGCTTGCGCGCCGGGCCTCCTCGGCGTCGCGGAGCGCGGTCACGTCGAAGAACACGGAGAGGTAGAGCGGCACGCCCTCGCGGACGATCGGGGTGGTGGTGCCCTCGACCTCCACGTACGAGCCGTTCCGGTGCCGGAAGCGGCGGCGACGCACGCTCTCCCTCGTCCCCGGGGGCAGCCGGCCGCGTCGGGCCTCTTCCTCGCCGGGGGAGGGGGCATCGACCAGGAGGTCCTCGAGGCGGCGCCCGACGAAGTCGGCGGGGAGCTGGCCGAGCATGCGCGCGGCGGCCTGGTTGACCTCGAGCATGCGGAGGTCGCGATCGAGGATGGCGACGCCGCAGCCGATGGTCTCGAAGAGGGAGCGGAAGCGGTCCTCCGCGTCGCGCAGGTGGGTGTCGACCCAGATGCGGTCGGTCTCCCAGCGGCCTATCGTCGCGACGCAGCGGTCGGGCAGGCCGAACGCGAGCACGGACAGGTGACCGAGGAGGGGGCCGTCGACCTCGGTGACCCCGAGATCGACCATGCCGCCGCGCTCGGCGAGGCGGGCATAGACGTGCGCGCGGCCGCTCCGCAGCGCGCTGGGCAGCACGTCCGTGATCCGGCGGCCGACGAGCGCGCCCCAGTCCACCCCGCTGCGGTTTCTGCCGGTCTCGTTGACGTAGAGGAAGCGGAGGCTCGCGGGATCCCCCGGGACGTCGAGCCGCCACACGAACACGCCGAGGGGCAGGGCGTCCGCGAAGCGACGGATCCCGGCGGCGAGGGCGACGGGGCCGTCGGCGTCGAGCGTGATCCAGCAGGTGCCGTCGGGGCCGGGGAAGCCGCGCGCGCGCCCGCGGGGGTGCTGAAGCGAGAAGGGGAGGTCGAAGGCGGGGAGGGCGCCGAACACCTTCTCGGCGGAGAGCCCGACCAGGGTCTCCACGGGGTGCCCAAGCAGGAGCGCGGCCGCCGGCGTGCATGCCAGGATCGCCCCCCCGGGCGCGACATGGACCAATGCATCGTCGGACGGGTTCAAGCGGTGGCTTCCAGAGGGGCAAACAGGCCCTAATACATCTCCCTCTGGCGATCCCAGACCGTGACAAACTGCTAACGACGCTGACGGATCGTGAAGGACCGCGCCGCTCAGCCGGGGGGTGGCGTGCCGCTGTCCGCGCTGCAGTCGGTGAGCGATCTCGGAGGCTCGACGCCGTCATGTCGGACGCGGCCCCGTCCGGCGGCATGGCACCCCGCGCATCCCGAGAGGTCGCCGGCCTCGATGGGGGAGTGGGCTTCGTCGTAGTGGCCCCAGAACCAGGAGCCAGCCGCGCCGGCGTTCTTTCGCATCACCACGAACATCTTGGGGGTACCCGCCGGATCTTGGTAGCCCTCCAGCACGAACAGGCCGCCCTCCCCGTAGGCACGATCGGCCGCGACATCCGCGTCTATCCTCGCGTCCTGCCAGATCTGCACGAAGTCGCCGTGGGACCCCTCGCAGGAAGGATGGACGGACGGCCAGTCCGTTGGGTGGGACCAGGCCTCGTAGCCCTCGATGTCGGCGGCGAGGCGCGCCGCGTCGTAGGCGTCGGGCTTCGGGTCCGCGCAGGCGGCGAGGAGGATCAGGAACATGGCGCTGCCTATTTCGCCGGGAGGGCGGGCGCGTCATTGAACACCGTGCCGCGCGGGACGTCGTCGCGGACCCACACGGAGTACCACCGGCGGTAGTGTTGGTAGGCATCCTGCGCGTGCACGTACCTCCCCGCCACGCGGGGATCGCGGAGCAGGCTGCGCTCCGGGGCGTAGATCGTCGGGAGCTCCTCGGGGGTGGTCGCGGTCGTGACCAGGAACGCGGGCGCCTTCCCGAGGACATAGTCGAGGTCGAAGGGCTTGCCGGTGAGGCGCGGATCCGTGAGGGAGAACGGGTGGATGTCGATGACATTGACGTCCGGCCCCGCGAAGTAGGGGACGACGCCGGCATCCCGGGAGAGGAGCCACGCGCCGGGGGCCGCGATGGCGGCGATGCGGCGGCCCATCCGCTCGGCCTCGTTGCCGGGGAGCGCGGTGTTGCGCTGATCGTAGCGGGTCTCGACGCGGCGGGAGTCCCCGAGGGCGAGCCAGAGCAGCCCGAGCGTCAACCCGCCGAGCACACCCGCGCGCACCGGCCCCCGGAGGCCCTGGAGCGTGGGCGCCGCGACGCACGCGACGAGCGCGATCGGCGCGAGGAACAGCCGGGCGCCGGGCATCCAGTTGAAGACGCGCATCGAGACGAGCGTGAGGCCCGCGGCGACGAGGAGCAGGGCGTACACCCCGACGCGGCGCGGCCCGACGAGGACGGCGAGGAGGAACAGGGCGACGGTGCCGCCGTAGAGACCGGCGGATCGCTCGTAGTAGGACAGGTTCATGGAGAACATGTCGAGGAAGGGCTCGCGGGCCTGGGCGGAGAAGGTGTTGGGGACGAGGGTGCCGAAGTAGGACCACCGCGCGAGGAAGTAGGGGAGGACGACCGCGGCGAACGCGACGACCGGCCGCGCCGCGGCGCGCGTGCGACCGAGCCGGGAGGCGGCGAGCAGCGTCAGGACGCCACCGGCGGCGAGGCCCTCGGGCCGCACGAGGTAGAGGAGGCCCGACAGGAGGCCGGTGAGGACGGGGCGCCGGCCGTCGAGGGCGGCCCAGGTCGCGCCGAGCAGGAGCGCGACGTACTGCGCGGTCTCCAGGCCGTTGGTGGCCGCGATGCCGAACACGGGGAGCAGCGCGAGGATCGCCGCGGGCACGAGCGCCCAGGGGGATCCGCGGCCGCAGAGGGCGACGCCGACGCCCGTGGCGTTGAACAGCGCCAGCGCGCCGAAGGCGAGCCCCCAGCCGGTCGCCCAGGTGGAGGGATGGAGGGGCAGCACCGTCCCCGGCGCCATCCAGAGCACCCAGAGGAGGTTGGTGTAGCCCTCGACCGGGGGCTCCCCCGCGTTGAAGACGAGGCCGTGGCCGAGCGCGAGGTGGTGCGCGTAGCGGAGGGAGACGTAGGCGTCGTCCACCATCGAGGGGAGGGTGGGCCACGCCGAGGCCGCGAACACGAGGATCGCGAGGAGGCAGCCGGCGAGCAGGGGGCGCGTCACATGCCCTTCTACCCGTGCGAGGGGGTACTGGCCTCCGGTCCCTGCGCCGACAACCTCGACCTCTTCCAGTGAGGTAGGCTCGGGCATGGTCATCGCCCGCCCGCTCTCCCTCGCGCTCCTCCTCGCCGCGTGCGCGCCCCCCGCCCTCGACACCGGCGAGGACGCGCCCGCCTGCGACGTCGCCCCTCCCGAGGTCGCGCGCGTCGACGTCGCGACCGGCTACCGCACCCTCGACGCCCCGGTGGACGCCCCGTGGCTCGCCGCGCCGCGCACCGTCCCCGTCGGCATCTGGTACCCGACGGACGCGACCGACGGCGACCCCGCCACCTACATCGAGACCTTCGTGGACGAGTCCTCCTGGGTGGACGCCCCCTTCGCGGACCCCACGCCGGGCTGCCGCCTCCCGCTCGTCGTCTACAGCCACGGCTCGCAGGCCTGGGGCGGCAACACCTCGCCGCTCCTCCGCCACCTCGTGGCGCAGGGGTGGGTCGCCGCCGCGCCGGACCACGTCGGCAACACGCTCATCGACAACGACGAGCCGCGCCCGGTGAGCTATTCGCGCACCCGCGTGGCCGACATCGTCGCGACCCTCGACGCGTTGGATGCCCTCCCCGAGGGCGATCCCCTCCACGATCGCGTCGACACCTCGCGCGTCCTCGTGCTCGGGCACAGCTTCGGCGGCCAGACGGCGTGGCTGCTCGCGGGCCCCACCTTCGACACCGCGGCCATCGCGGAGCGGTGCGACGCCGGCGAGCCCGGGTGTTCGGACGTCGAACGTGCCGCGTACGACGCTCCGGTCTCCGATCCTCGCGTGGTCGCCGTCCTGCCGCTCGACGGCTTCGCCGGGGACGACCTGGTCGCCGTGGAGGGCTGGGCCACCGCCGACCGCCCGATCCTCTACCTCTCCCAGGCCGGGGACGGCGACGAAGGGCCCTTCACGACCGCCACCGCCGCGGACGTGACGTGGGGCCGCGTCGAGGGCGCGTGCCACGAGACCTTCACGAACAGCCCGCTCCTCTGCGACACGTTCGACAAGGAGGAGGGGCTCACCGTCACCGCCGCGTACCTCACCGCCTTCGCGGCGAAGCAGGTCCTCGGGCTCGACACCGCGCCGTACGCCGGGATCCTCGACGGGAGCACCGTCGTGGACGACCGCGTCACGATCCGACGCACCCGCGAGTGAGCGCCCGCTTCAGGAGCGGCGGCGCACCCGTACCATAGCGAGGGCCGCGAGCGCGCCGATCCCGGCGAGGCCGCCACCGCCCGTGGTGTCGCACGAGGACGGCGCGGGCTCCCCGGCGGTGAAGAGGCACCGGCTGATGGGGAAGAGTACGTCCGCGCTGGCGTAGAGGTAGTACTGCTTGCCGTCGACGAGGGGCTCGGGGGCGCCTTCGAGCGGCCACGCCTGGGTCATGCCCTCGGGGACCTGCCCGTAGACCACCGACTCGGAGAAGACGGGCGAGCCGTCCGCCGGCAGGTCGATGCGCCAGAGCGTGCCCTCGGGGGTGTCGAGGTTGGGGGGCACGGTGGGGGTGATCGTGTCCGCCTCCATGACGTAGACGTAGCGGGCGCGGCCCGGGAGCCAGCGGATCGTGCCGTCGGGGGCGACGCCCTCCTCCTCGGTGCAGGCCTCGGGGACGAAGGCGCGCTGCGCGTCGAGCGGGCCCGCGCCGCCGTACTCCATGCCGGCGAAGTCGTCGCGGACGAGGCCGCGGTGGTCGAGCTCGGCCTCGAAGAGCGCGATCATGCGGTCGGGGTCGACCGTGGGGATGACGGAGAGGTTCGGGTTCTCGGGGGAGGAGCGCCAGAAGCCGTTGTTCTCCTCCGGCGGGTAGGTGCCGAAGCCGACGGTCGGGATCCAGCCGGCGCCCATGGCGAGGCCCTTGTCCGAGAACTGGTTCATGAGGTTGCCCTCGGCGTCCGCGTCGAAGATGGCCGCGCCCACGCCCTTGGCGCTCGCGTGGCAGCACTCGCAGGAGCCCGCGCGGATCTGCGTGCGCGCCCAGTCCACCTCGGCGACGTAGGCGGGATCGTCCATCCGGGCGTCGGACTCCGCGTAGAGCGGGTTCGGCTCGGCCGCGGAGTAGCCGCGCTGGCGGATGACGGTGTCGCACTCGGCGTAGTCGGTGAAGGAGCGGCCGTCCTCCGTGGCGCCGGAGACGACCTCCCAGGTGCAGACCTTGCCGCCCTCGGACTGGCCGGCGGGCTCGCCGGGGAGGGGGTCGACGCACACGCGCACGGGCTGGGGGAAGGGGTCCTCGAGGACGGCGACCTCGTTGTTGCCGTCGCAGTTGGCGCCGGGCTCCCACGCGCCGTTGGCGAAGAACTCGCAGCCGAACTTGTTGGTGCCGCAGCGGTCGGGCGCGTCGGCGTCGACGTAGGTGCGGATCTGCACGTCCCCGTCGGCGTAGGTGCAGGTGCCCATCAGCTCGGCGACGGTGCAGGAGGCGTCGGGCTCGAAGGTGGAGAGCAGCTCCTCGCAGTCGGTCTCGGCGTAGGGCAGGTCCGCCATGTAGTATTCGCGGCACTCCAGCTCGCCGGAGAAGGGGCTCTCGTACGAGCAGCTGCCGATGGTCTCGCCCTCGAGGGCGGTGGGGGCGGGGCCGCAGGCGGCGAGCAGGAGGAGGAGGGACATCGGCGCGCTCCAGATGGAATGTCGAACTGTACGGTTGGTCGTATACATCACTTCCTCCGGGGCTACGCGGCGCCGGTGCGCCTCGGGGCCTGACCGCCGCCGTCCCGCGCCTACGTTGAGGGATGCGTGCAGTCTACAAGGTGGTTCCGGACGGGGATCGGTGGGCGATCAAGCTGGAGGGGTCGTTCACCCCCGTCGCGATGTACACACACAAGAACGAGGCGGTGAAGGCCGCGCGGGAGCTCGCCGAGCGGGACATGCCCAGCCGCCTCGTCGTGGTCGACGGCCGCGGGGACGTCGAGTCGGACAAGCTCTACGGCACCGACCAGCTCGAGGAGGACGTCCGGGGGATGCGCGCGATGGAGGCGCCGCTGCCCGAGGGGATGGAGCCGATGCCCGAGATGGAGGAGGAGGAGAGCTAGGCGGAGTTCGCCTTCGCTACCGGTTCACCCCGGCCCGCGCTACGGGCACCCCGATGCGCGCCGAACGTCGTTCCCGCAGCCGTCGCGCGCGCCTCCTCCTCGGGTGCGCGTTCGCGGCCGTGCTGCTCTACCTGCTTGAGATCGGGCTCCGCCTCGGCGGGTTCGGCCCCGCCTACGTGTCCGGGGCGTCGGGGAGCTGGCGCAGCGCGCCCAACCTCCACGCCTTCGCGATGAAGGGCCCGCGCGACGGCCACTCCTTCCGCGTCACGACGAACGCCGACGGGCTCCGGACGGCGCTCCCGAAGGCGCGCACCCCCGGCGTGACCCGCGTGGCGCTCATGGGGGACTCGACCGTGTTCGGGTGGGGCGTGGACGAAGGCGCCACCGTGTCCGATGGGCTCCAGGCCGCCCTCGACGCGTCGGCGGGCACGCTCGACGCCCCGGTCGAGGTCCTCAACGCCGGCCAGCCCGGCTACTCCACGACCCAGGTGGCGTGGTTCTTCGACGAGGTGGTGGCCGGCTACCGCCCCGACCGCGTCGTCGTCTTCATCCCGATGCACGACTTCAACCGCGTGCTCGTCTCCGACCGGGAGATGCTCGACGGCGGCGCCACGACGGCGGCCCGCCTCCGCGTGCTCCTCGCGTCCGAGTCGCGGATCTACCAGCTCCTCCGCCAGTCGATGTGGCCGCTGACCGACAAGCCGTCGATCCTCCCCGACGAGGTGACGAGCGAGCCCCGCGTCGAGCGCGTGTCCGACGCCGAGCGCGCGCGCGGCTTCGACGCGATGCGGGCGAAGCTCGCCGAGTGGGGCGGCGAGCTGCTCGTCGGCTTCCTGCCCTTCCACGCGGACCTCGTGGGCGCTGGCGGGGACCGCCTCGGGATGCCCTGGGCCGTCGCGTACGACGCCGCGAACGGCGTGCCCCTGGTGGACGTGCGCGGCTGCTGCGGGCCCGACGGTGGCGCGCTGGTGCTCCCCGACGACTACGGGCACCTCGCCCCCGAGGGCAACCGCCGCGTGGGGGAGGCGATCGCGCCGATCCTGCGCGCCTCCCTGGCCGCCGCCCCGACCGGCGGGGCGACGCCGTGAGCGTGGTAACCTCTCACCCGTGATCCTCGCGCTCCTCCTCCTCGCCGCGTGTGCGGTCCCCGCGCCCATCCTCGACAACCCCGCCGGGGCCGACCCGCGCCCGTCCGATCCGGCGTCGCCGCCGCCCGCCGCGGGCCCCGAGGGCGAAAAGCTCTACCAGGTGCTCTACGCCACAGAGATGGGCACCGCCGCGCACGCGAGCGGCCAGCGGGTGCGCATCCTGGCGTGGCTCTCCGCGATGCAGTTCGACGCCGCCCAGCTCGCCGGCCTCGCGGAGCTCGCGGCGGACGTGCAGCGACGGGACGCCGCGATGACCTTCGCGCGCGCGGAGCTCGACGCCCGCGAGGTCGCCCGGCTCGGCCCCATCTACGCCGCGCTCGAGGCCCGGCTCGCCGCGCCCGCGCCGATGACGGAGGAGGAGAGCGGCGCCTTCGCCGCGCGGATCGAGGCCGCGCGCACCGAGCTCTACCGCGGGGCGGACCCGCGGGCGGCCCACTACGCCGGCGTCAACGCCCTGCTCGGGGCGGCGCGCCCGTGGATGACCTCGATCACCGAGGTCCAGCGCGACCGGCTCGCGGCCAGCCGCTTCTTCCTCGGCCGGCGCATCGGCCCCTTCGTCAACCCCGGCGACTACGGCGCCCTCGTCGGTACCATGTGGGACGGCGGCGACTTCGGCTCCCTCCGCGCGACGGTGCGCCCGACGGACGAGAGCCACCTCGACATCGGCGGCCTCTGGAGCATCGAGACGATGAAGGCCGGGCCGGATCGCCACGTCGGCGGGCTCCAGGCCGAGGCCATCCTCGTGATGGCGCTCCTCGAGCCCGAGATGTTGCCGGCGATCGCGCTGCGGCAGGCGGGCGAGCACGCCGAGCTGACGACGACAGCGGCCTCCGCTACGACGGCGCCGCCGGCCCCGGCCACCACCCCGTAGCCGCGCGGCTCAGCTCACTCCACCGTCGCGGCGGCGTGCCACACGGCGCTCCCGCCGTCCTCGCCGTTGACGATGACCCAGAGCTCGGTGTCCCCCGGCTCCTCCGAGCCGAACCACGTCAACGTCACCGCGCCGTCCACGACCTCGTACTCCGCGGCGTCGAAGCCGCCGTTCGTGGTGTAGCCGTAGGCGGTGGTGACGCCGGGGGCGTCGATCGTGAACGCGAGGTCGAGGGAGGCGCCCACGCCGACGACGAGCGTGGCGTCGGGGTCGACGGGGGTGACGAGGGGGTTCACCAGCGGCGTCGCGCGGGCGGAGACCTGGATCTGCGCGAGCGCGAGCGAGGTGCCGACGAGCGGGAGGGCCTCGGCGCCGGTGATGGGATCGCCGAGGAACGTCGTGAGCGTGTCGGCGTCGTCCGTGCCGATCGCGGGGGCGGACGCGGCGAGATCGACCGCGGGGCAGAGGCCGGGCGCGCACGCGAGGGCCCAGAGGAGCACCGGGAGGACGGTCTCGCCGTCCGCCACGATGGGCGCGAAGGCCGGTGGCGCCATGCGCTCGGTGACGATGACGCCGTCCGCGGGCTCGCCAACGGTTGTGCCTTGCGTCGGCTCCGCGGCTTCGAGGCAGCCGTCACCGAGGTTCGTGCACGTCCATACGAGGGCCTCGGGGGCGTCGTCGTCGGGGTCCGCGATCCAGGTGGTGATCGTGGCGGTGGCGCCGGGGGCGACCTCGGGGGGCTCGATGACGACGGCCATGACGCGGAGCTCGTCCACGAGCGTCTCGTCGTTGGCGCCGCCGCAGGCGAGGAGGGCGAGGAGGAGGAGGGGCGCGCTCACCACTCGCCTCGCAGGCCGAAGGCGGGGATGACGGGGAGGCCCGAGATGGGGTCCTCCTCGGAGTAGTCGTAGGTCCACGACATCACCTCGGGGTTCTGCACGTTGAAGGCGTTCTGCAGGTCGAGGTACGTCGTGAGCGCCCACTTGCGGAACTTCCACTCCTTGTCGATGCGGATGTCGACCGACCAGGTGGGCGGCAGCCGCGCGCTGTCGCGCTCGCCGTAGACCGGGAAGAACTGGCGGCTCCCCATGTCGTACACGCGGTTGACGACGGGGGTGTACGGGTCTCCCGCGGAGACGCGGCCGCGCACGCCCACTCGCCAGCGCTTCGGCAGCTCCTGGGAGGCGAGGGCGTTGATGATGAAGGGCTGGTCGTTCGTGAAGAGTTCCTTCTCGCCGTCGCGGTCGATACGGATCGAGTTGGAGAAGGTGGCGGAGAGGAGGCCGAGCGTCTTGTCGGCGTCGAGCTTGAGCAGGAACTCGGTGCCGCACACGCGCCCGGTGCCCTCGTTGGCGTAGGGCTCCTCGTCGAAGGGGCCGACGGGAGGCGGTCCGGAGAAGAACTTGAAGCGATCCTCGCGGCCGACGACGAGGTCGTAGAGCCGGTTGTAGAAGGCCGTCGCCTCGAGGGACAGGCCGAGCGGGAGCTGCTGCACGACGCCCGCGCTGCTCTGGAGGGACCACGCCTCGGTGAGGTCGGGGTTGCCGTCGCCGCCGGGGGCGAGCTGCCGCGTGGTGGCGAACTGCGAGTAGCGCCCGACGCTCGCCTTGACGATGGTGGTCGGGCCCGCGACGATCTTCACGCCGAGCCGCGGGTCGAGCGCGCCCTCGGCGTAGCCGAAGTCGTAGACGAGGGCGTCCGCGCGCAGGCCGGGGGTCACGATGACCGGGCCGAGCTTCACGGTGGGCTCGATGTAGATCGCGGGCGCGAAGTTCCAGGCGGCGTCGGACTCGTAGGGGCTGAAGGCGACGACGTTGTAGAGGAAGCTGTCCCGCCCGCCCTGCAGATCCGCGCCGATGCGCCAGCCGACGGGGCTCGTGTCGTCGTAGTCCTTCCGGAATTCCTGGCGTAGGCCGAGGCCGAAGGAGCGCTCGTAGGCGGCCTCGGGGTCTCCGTCGAAGCCGAAGGCCTGGCCCTCGGGGCCGCCGATGACGGTGAGCTCGCTCTCCCAGCCGTCCGCGAGGGGCTGGATCCAGCGTGCGCGCAGCTTGCCGAAGGTGGTGGTGAGGCCGATGGCGACGCCTTCGTCCTCCGCGCCGACGACGCTGAAGCGGTCGTCCGAGAAGAGCACGATGGCGTCGAGGCGCCCGCCGCTCTTCAGCTCGTGGAACACGCGGGCCTGGGCGTCGTAGTAGCGGGGCGCGCGGAACGTGCCACCGCTGCCCATCCCGGAGAGGATGGGCGTGAGCACGGAGTCGATCCACGAGCGGCGGAGCGAGAACTCGAGCGCGGTCCGCTCCCCGACCTTCTGCTCGACGTAGGCGGTGCCCTGGAAGAGATCGAGCGAGACGTAGCCGCGGGACCTCTCGGGGAGCTCCTCCTTCGTGCGGAGGTCGACGAGGCCGCCGAGGGCGCGGCCGTAGCGCGCGCCGTAGTTCCCGGGGAGGTACGCCACCTCTCCGACGATGTCGCCGTTGAGGATGGTGGAGAGCCCGGAGAAGTGGAAGACGATGGGGATGCTGGCGCCATCGAGGAAGTACGCCGAGTCCTCGGGGGCCGTGCCGCGGATAATGAGCTGACCGACGCCGAGGGGCGAGCGGGCGACGCCGGGGAGGTTCTGGACGACCTTCACGACGTCCCCGCCGGTGCCGGGGAGGAAGCGGACCTCCTCCTGGGAGAGCGTGCGCTCCGTGATCTCGGTGGTGGCGCGCTTGCCCTGTACGGTGAGGAGCTCGCCGCCGCCGCCCTCGTCCGCCACGGGCTCGGCCCGGAGCGTGACCTGGGCGACCGCGCCCTCCTTGATCTCGACGCCGGCGGAGGTCGTGAGGTGGCCGGCCGGGGAGGTGACGACCATCCACGGCCCGAGCGGCAGGCCGGAGACGACGAAGCGTCCCTCGGCGTTCGTGATCGCGTAGACGACGGTACCGTCGTCACGGACCAGCCGCACGTCGAGGCCGGGGAAGGGGAGGCCGGTCGCCGTGTCGGTGACGATGCCCTCGACCGAGGGGGCGGCCGCGCGCGCGACGGTGAAGCGGTAGCGGTACTGGATCCGGGCGGCGGCGGGGGCGCCGTCCGCGTCCCGCGCGGGGGTGAAGCGGAAGCTGCGGGCGGCCTGCTCGGCGGCCTCGTCGAAGCCCTGGCCGGCGGGCTCGACGGCGCGGGCGGCCACGACGGTGCCGGTGGCGTCGACGTCGAGCTCGAGGAGGACGGAGGCCTCGATGCCGGCGGCGAGCGCGTCCGGGGGGTAGGTCGCCGCGGCCTGGAAGATCAGGACCGGGAGCGAGGGCCCGAGCACGGCCGGCGACGCCGGGGGCTGGGGCTCGGTGGACGTTGGCGCCAGAGGGGCGGCCGGGACGGCGGGCTCCTGCGCGGCGGCGAAGGAGACGAGGAGCGGGAGGAGGGGCATGCGCTCGCTGCGGGCGCCCCGGTGCGTCGGGGATACGACGCCGGGACGGGCGGCGTAGCCTATACCGCCGACGGCGCCGCTCCCGCTGCACTTCCGTGTCGGATCAGCGGATCAGCACGTCCGCCGCCCCGCCGCCGCGGCTCCCGGTCGCGGCGCCCGTCTTGCCGCCGGCGTCCGTGACGACGACCCGCACGTCGTCGATGTCGCCGCGCACGTTGAGCGAGAACGGCCCGGCGGCGGCGAGGCGCACGCTCGCGACGACCGTGCCGCCCTCCGCGCGCACCTCCACCGCGTAGGGAGCGGCGCCGCCGACCACGCTCCCGCTCAGCGACCACTTCGGCGCCGCCCGGGTCGAGCGCGGCGTGCTCGTCGCGATCGGGGGGGTGTTCGGCGGGTTCGCGCCGGCGCCCGTGGCCCCGGCGCCGCGGAGCGAGGGGTCGCCGGCCGGGAGCGGGAGCGTGGCGTCGCCGAAGAGGTTGCGCTGCGGGGAGCTGGGGTTCGGGTCCCCCACGCCGAAGCGGTTGTCGACGAGGGGGGCGAGCGGGAAGGCGCCGCCCGTCGCGAGGAGGCGCGTGTTCGGCCACCCGGCGGCCTCCAGCACCGTCGCCGCGGTGGCCGCGAACACGGCGTGACCCGCGGCGGTGGGGTGCATCACGTCGAGGAAGAGGGACTCGGGCGCGCCGGCGGCACGGACGGCGTCGAGCGTCTCGACGATGGGGATGCCGTGGTGGGCCGCGAGGGCGCGCTGGGCGTCGAAGAACACGTCCCACGAGGCGCCGTCCCGGTGCCGGCCCTTCACGGTCTCGATGTTGCACGGCGAGAGGACCGCGGCCCCGACGCCGCGCGCGGCGGCGTCCCGCACCATCGTGTCGAGGTTCTCGGCGTAGCGCTTGAGGGAGACGCGCCGGCCGCCCGTCTCCGGCCACTGGCTCGTGCGCGTCCAGGTGACGATGCGGCCGCCCTCGCCGCCGCGGGCCTGGTCGACCGCGCTGGTGAGGAGGCGGAAGAAGTGGCTGGCGTAGACGGGGTTGCGGTCGGCCGCGCGGGCGGTGGCGAGGAGGTCCTCGTCGCGGAAGGAGTCGACGTTGTTGTCGCTCCAGAGGTTGCCGAGGAGGAGGAGGTCCGGGGCGAGGGACCAGCCGAGCTCGTCGAGCTCCACGCGCGTCTGCTCGGTGGAGTAGCCGGGGACGCCGCCGTTGAGGACGTCGACGTCGAGGCCGTCCGCCCGGAGGCGCGCCTCGAGCTGGGCGGGGAAGGTCTCGTCGTCCTCGACGCCGTGGCCGAACCAGGTGCTGTCGCCGAGCACCAGCACGCGGAGGCGGCCCGTGGGCTTCGGGGTCTCGGGCAGCGGGCCGCGCATGCCGAGCGGGTTGATGGTGGCCCACACCGCGCCGTTCTGTTTGCGGCCGGGGGCCAGGGCCCAGAGCCGCGTGGGGTGGCCGATCATCACGACGCCGGCGCCGTCGGTCATGCGCCACTCGGGGAACTCGGCGCCCACGCGGCGCGCGCCCACTTCGAGCATGGACGACAACACGACGAACATCGTCAGCGACGCGAGCACGCGGAAGCGCAGCGCGCGGCGGCTCACGCGGAGATCCGCGCCTCCTCGAAGCCGTCCCGGCCCTGGACGAGGCGGAGGGTGCGGTCTCCGACGGTGACGACCCACGCGCCGCCGTCGCGCTGCGCGAGTACGCGGGTGATCGCGGGGACGCCCGGATCCTGGGCGACGAGGCAGATGGAGCCGACGCCGGTGGGGAGGAGGTCGGCGTAGTCGCGGATGGTCGCGGCGTCCGCGCCGGTGCCGACGAAGAGCACCGCCACCGCGCCACCCTCGCGCTGGAGGGCCTCGGCGGCGTCTCCGACGTGGGACGGGCGGGTGTTGGTCGCGCGGTAGACGGGGCCGCCGTACACGGACGGCGCGGCGACGCGGCTGGGGGCCGCGAAGAGGACGCGGTGGTGGCGGGCGAGCGTCGCGAGGAGCGGCGCGACGACGGCCTCCTGGTCGGCCTCGGGGACGATCCAGAGGCCCAGGCCGTCCGAGAGCGACGGGGTGCCGGGGCCGAGCAGGCCGGGCTCGGGGACGACGACGAGGCCGTTGGGGGTGCCGCCGCCGCCCTCGGCGGGGCGGTTGCGCAGCCACAGCCACGCGACGCCGACGAGGACGAGCACGCCGAGGCCGAAGCCGATGTAGAGCGTGCCGTCGTTCGAGGTGGCGGCGCGCGAGCCGGAGCTGCCGGGGCCCCCGGGCAGCGGCGGGGTGGAGGGCGAGCTCGGCGGGGTGCCGCCCGCGGGGGGAGCGCCGTTGCCGGCCGGGGTGATGCTCGGGGTGCCGCCGTCGCCGGGGGGGGTGCCGCCGTCGCCGGGGGGGGTACCGCCGTCGCCAGGGGGGGTGCCGCCGTCGCCGGGGCCGGGACCGCCGGTGTTGCCGCTGGCGGAGACGCCGGCTTCGACCACGATGGTCTCGCCCTGGACGGACACGGAGAGGTCGCGCGCGGCGTCGTCCGGGTTCCAGGACACGGCGCCGCCCACGATCGTCTTGCCGCCGGCCTCGAGGCCGACGGTGAACGCGTCGCCGTCGAGCCAGAGGGAGCCGGACCAGGTGCCGTCTCCCGCGCTCACGTCGGGGGCGACGCCGTCATTCTTGACCTCGACCTTGGTGGTCTCGCCGCCGGTCGGGGTCAGCAGGATGAACGCCTGCCCGGTGACGGCTTCCCCGCCGGTCTCGAGGCGCACCACGAGGCCGTGCTGCTCCGCGTGAGCCGGGGTGGACCAGAGCAGGAACGGGAGGATCGGGAGCGCCAACATTCAGTCTCCGGGAGGCCGCGAGCGCGGACGATAGCACGCCCGTCGGCGGCGAGCGGCGGGCGGGCGGGCGCCCCGGCGCGCACGGCGTCCTCGGGCCGGCGGGCATCGGCAGTCCCGGGGGAGGGTGGACAGCGCCCGACCCCTTCACTAAGGTGCGGACGCCCATGTCCTCCGGCCCCACGCCCGCTTCCGGCTCGCCGGATCCCGCATCGACCTCGGGGCGCCTCGGGCGCGACTACGCGCTGATCGTCGCGGCCACGTTCGCCTTCGCGCTCATGGCCGTGTTCACGCGCGGCGCCGCGGCCCCGATCCTCACGGTGGCGGCGTGGCGCGCGGTGTTCGTCGCGCTCGTCTTCGGCGGCTGGACCCTTGCGACGCGCGGATCCAGCGCCGTTCCGATCGCGACGGTGCTCGCGGATCGCGCCACGCTCAAGCTCGGCGTGCTCTACGGCGTGGCCCTCGCGGTGGCGTCCTCCACCTTCGTCGGCGGCTACGCGCTCACGACGGTCGCGAACACCATCTTCTTCCACAGCCTCTCTCCGCTCGCGGTCTTCCCGCTCGCGTGGTGGCTCTTCCGCGAGCAACCCTCGCCCCGCGCGCTCGCCGGCACGGGCATCGCGGTGTTCGGCGTGGCGCTGCTCTCCGGCGCGTCCATCTTCCGGTTCACCCACTACGCCGACCCCCGCTTCCTCCTCGGGGACGTGCTCGCGTTCGTCAGCGCCCTCGGCTACGGCGCGGTCCTCGTCGCGACCCGCGCGGCGCGCGCCCGCGAGGCCCCGATCCTGCCGGTGCTCACGATCGCGTGGTCCGTCGCCGCGGTGATCCTGTGCGCCATCGCGCTCGTGTTCGGCACCCTCGTGCTCCCGCTCTCCGCGGTCCCCTGGGTGATCGGCCTCGCGGTCGTCTGCACGAACGTGCCGTTCTACCTGCTCACCCTCGCGATGCGCCGGGTGCCGGCGGGCGTCGCGTCCCTGCTCTCCATGTCCGAGGTCGTGTTCGCCACGCTCCTGGGCCTCGTCTTCTACGGCGAGTCGCTCGCGCCCATCGGCTTCATCGGCGGCGCGCTCATCGCCCTCGGCATCGCCTACCCGTTCTTCTCGGGCTCGGACGCTGAGGACGCCACGCCGGTCGGCGCGCTCTCCGAGGCCTCGCTCCCGTGGCGCTGGGCCCGCCTCGGCCTCCGACTCCTCCTCTTCAACGCGGGCGCGGG
Organism: uncultured Pseudomonadota bacterium; assembly: GCA_903959175.1. GTDB lineage: Bacteria > Myxococcota_A > UBA796 > UBA796 > SXON01 > CAJBVW01. The sequence goes on along the minus strand of CAJBVW010000342.1, from coordinate 3,295 downwards.
CCTCGTGCTCCTCGCGGGGGACGACGCGGGCGCGCTCCTCGTGTGGATCGCGCTGGTCTCCGTCATCCGCCTCGGCCGGCCCACCGTGGAGCTCGGCGGGCGCGCCGCCGGCGCCGTGCGGTGGGGCGTGGCCGCGCTCGCGGGCGCGGTCGTCTTCGGCCTCGTGACGCAGGGCGGGTGGGAGCCCACGGCGCCGACCGTCGGCGGCGCGCTCCTCGCCGCGCTGGTGTGGTTCGCGGATCGAGTCCTCCTCCCCCGCGAAGAGGCCGCCGATCAGGACGCGGATCCGCTCGCCTCCGCCGCGCTCCTCGCCGGCGCCGTGGGCCTCGGCCTCTCCGCCGTCGGCCACCCGATGGGCCCGTGGATCCTCCGCGCCAGCGCGCTCTTCGCCGCCCTCGCCGCCCTGGCCGTGTTCGTGGCCGCCCTCCGCGACGCCGACCCGCGCCTCGCCCGCGGCCTGGACGACGTGCCCGCGTGGATCGGCCGGCCGCGCCGCCTCGCCGTCCTCGCCGTCCTCGTGCTCGCGACGGGCGGGCTCCGCGCCGTCCCCGCCGGCCACGTCGCCGTCATCGAGCGCTTCGGCGCGCCGCTCCCCGACGCGGCGCCCTCGGGGCTGCTCTTCCGCCTGCCGCCGCCGCTGGAGACCGTCACCCTCGTCGACGTGGCGTCGGTGCGCTCCGTGCCGCTCTCCAACGCCGACACCGCCTTGCTCACGGGAGACCAGTCGCTGGTGACCGCGCAGGTGACCCTCTACTACACCGTCGCCCGGCCGCTCGACTACGCGCTGCGCGCCCGCGACCCCGAGGCCGCCCTCCGCGCGCTCGGTCGTGGCGCCCTCGCCGAGAACGTCGCCCGCGTGCCCCTCGACAGCGTGCTCACGACCGGGCGCCGCGGCGTCGAGGAGCGCGTGGCCGCCGCCACCCAGGCCGGCGCCGATCGTGTCGGCCTCGGCCTCACCGTGCAGGCGGTGCAGCTCTCCCAGGTGGCGGTGCCGGCCGCGGTCCAGGCAGCGTTCCTCGACGTCATCTCCGCCGAGGAGCAGAAGCGCGGGCTCGTCAACGGCGCCGAGGCCTACGCCGCGCAGGTCGTGCCGAAGGCCCGGGGCGACGCCGCCGCGCGCATCGAGCACGCCGCCGGCGCATCCGCCGCGCGCATGGCCGAGGCCGAGGGCGACGCCGCCTCGATCGTCGGCGTGAGCGAGGGGGGCGCCGCCTCGCCGAAGCTCACCCGCACCCGCCTCTGGCGCGAGCGCGTCGCCGCCGCCCTCGCCACCGCGCCGCTCGTCCTCGTGCCCACCTCCGTGCGCGTCTGGCTCGGCGACGCGCCCGGCGCCCCGAAGGCCCCTCCCGCCGCCCCCGGCGGCAAGGCCGCGCGCCCGGCCCCCAAGGCATCCGAACCCCAGAAGGGAGCCTCCCATGGGTAGCCTCCGCCTCGCGGCGATCGGCCTCGTCCCGCTGCTCGTCGCGAGCGCATCCGTGTTCACCCTCGACGCTCGCGAGGTCGCCGTCGTGACCTCCTTCGGCGCGCCCGTGCGCACGATCCTCGAGCCCGGGCTCTACGTCCGCGCGCCCTGGCCCCTCCACGAGGTCGTGCGCTTCGACGCCCGCGCCCGCGTGCTCGAGGTCGCCCCGACCGAGCTGCTCACGGCCGACAAGAAGAACCTCGTCGTCGAGGCCTTCGCCATCTGGCGCGTGGCCGATCCGCAGCGCTTCCTCGAGGCCGTGGGGAGCCCCGAGGCCGCCGAGGCCCAGCTGGGCGACCTCGTGACCAGCCGCGTGGCCGCCGCCATCGGCAAGGTCGAGCTCCAGGACGTGCTCACCATCGACGCGACGACGGGGGACCTCCTCCCCGGCGCCGTCCGCACCGACGTCGCCGGCACCGCCGCCGAGCGCTTCGGCGTCGAGGTGCTGGACGTGCGCCTGCGCCACGTCGGGCTGCCGCTCCAGAACGAGCAGTCCATCTACGAGCGCATGCGCGCCGAGCGCCTCCGCATCGCGAACGCGTACCGCTCGGAGGGCGAGGAGCAGGCGACGACCATCCGCGCCAAGGCCGACCGCGAGGCCGCGGAGATCCTCGCGAACGCCGAGCGCGAGGCCGCCTTCGTGGACGCCAAGGCCGCCTCCGACGCCGCCCGCCGCTACGCCGAGGCCTACCGCGCCGACCCCGCGCTCTACGAGCTCCTCGGCGCGCTCGACAGCTACGACAAGGTGATCGACGCCGACACCGTGCTCGTCCTCTCGTCCGACGCCGGCTTCTTCGACGCGCTGGACCGGGGGCCGCCGTGAACCGGCTCGCGCGCCTCCCCGTCGACGGCCTCACGATCCGTCGTGTCGTGACCGCGCTCGCGGTGGTCGCGGGCATCGCGTTCCTGGGCTCGAGCGTCATGGTGGTAGACCCCGCCGAGGTCGCCGTCGTCTACCGCTTCGGCGCGGTGGACCGCGTGCTCGGCGCCGGGCTCGGCTTCCGCCTGCCGATCCTCGAGCGCGCGGAGCCCATCCGCGTGACCGAGGTGCGCCGCATCGAGCTGCCCCGCCGCCGCCTGCTCACCGAGGACACGAACCTCGTCGAGCTCGAGATCGTCGTGCAGTTCAGCGTCTCCGACCCCATCCTCTTCGCGCTCGTCCACGAGGACCCCGAGAAGGTCGTCGCCGCCGAGGTCGCCTCCGCGCTCAACGCGCGGGTCGCCGAGGTCGCGGTGGACGCGTTGTTGACCACCGGCCGCGCCGAGCTCCAGCAGGCGCTCATGGACGCGAGCCAGAAGGCCCTCGACGCGCTCGCCACCGGCGTGCGTCTGGTCGCCATCGACGTGAAGGACCTCGTGCCGCCCGCCACCGTCGTCAACGCGTTCAACGACGTGTCCTCGGCGAAGGGCGACCAGGAGACGATGCGCCTCGCGGCGGAGTCCTACGCGTCCAAGGTGCTCCCCGACGTGCGCGGCAAGGCCTCCCAGCTCCAGCAGGAGGCCCTCTCCCACGCCGCCGAGCAGTCCGCCCGTGCCGACGGCGACATCGCCCGCTTCGACGCCCTCCTGCCCGCCTGGCGCAGCGATCCGGCGGCCACGCGCATCCAGCTCCGTGACCAGCTCTGGGCGGACATCGGCGCGACGGCGACGGTGAAGGTGGTCCCGCCGGGCACCGAACTGGTGTTGCCCGCAGGGAAGTAGGGCGGGGCGACCGAGGTGGGGCGGTAGGTCTCTGGGCGACCGACGTGGGGCGCGGTGCCTCGGCGCCGCCCTCCCGGAGCGGAGGGCGCCGCCGACCCCGCCGCTCTGGGGCCCCGTCGCTTCGGTTAGACC
>CAJBVW010000341.1 GCA_903959175.1 uncultured Pseudomonadota bacterium | reverse complement strand
GGGCGCGCACGTCGACCACGTACTCGAGAGCTTCGAGCGCGCGATCCTCGCTCTCCGTGACCGCGGCGGCGAGCGCGCGCTCCCCCGCGGGCGAGCCGAGCTCGAGGAGGGCGGCGGCGACGGCGAGCTGGATCTCCGGTTCCACGCGGTCGAGCGCCTGGACGAGGGGGCCGACCAGCGCGTCCTCGCGGCTCTCGCCGATGGCACGGAAGAACCAGAGCTCCAACGGGAGGTTCCCGGCGGAGAGCTGCTCCGCGAGGCGGGTGCGCGCGGGGGTGTCCCCCGCGACGGCGGCGGCGAGGAGGAGGGCGCCCGCGCGGCTGCCCCGGGCGGCGGCGGCGGCCTCGGCGAGGCGCGTGCGGTCGGCGGCGAGCTCGGTGGCGGGCACCTTCCCGTCGCGGCCGCCGCGTGCGAGGGCGAGGGCGGCGGCGCCGCGGGCCCAGGGATCGGCGGCGGGGTCGGCGAGGAGCGCGCGGAGGAGGTCGCGCGCGGGCGTCTCGTCGATGCGGAGGGCGAGGCGGTCGACCGCAGCGCGCTGGACGTACGCGGAGGGGTCGAAGCGGCCGCGCTGGCCCCACGCGCCGCCGGCCGGGGCGGGGTCCGCGGTGAGGAGGGTGGCGATGGCGTCCCGGCGGACGGAGACGTCGAGGTCGGCGGCGCCGAGCGCGAGGACGGCCTGCACCGCTGGGGCGAGCGGGGCGCGCACGAGCGGCGCGGAGAGGTCGACGGGGGGCGGCGGTGCGCGATGCACGCAGCCCGCGGCGAGCGCGAGCAGGAGGAGCGCCCTCATTGCAGGAGCGCGTTCATGCGGCCCTGCGCCTTGGTGGCGAGGGGGTCACCGGCGTCGTCCACGTAGGTGAGCACCTTCTGGTAGAGACCCAGCGCCTTGTCGGTCTGGTTGATGTCCTCGAGGACGCGGGCCTCTTTGTAGATCTCGGACGCCTGCTCCTTGAGCCGCTTGCGCACGTCGTCGAGCTTGGTGGAGGCGGCGTCGTTGTAGGGGTCCTTCCTGACTGTCTCGCCGAGCTGGCTGCGGGCGGTGATGAGGTCGCCGCTCTTGTAGGCGGCGAGCCCCGCGGCGTACGCCTTCTTGGTGTCCGCCTTCATCTGGTCCTTCGCCGCCTTGATGCCCTCTTCCGCCTGGTAGTACTGCGGGGCGGCGCGGGTCGGGTCGGCGTCGAGCACGGACTCCCACTGCCGCACGGCCTTGGTGAGGTTGCCCTTGTCGAACTCCTTTTGGCCGGCCGCGACCATGTCGGCGAGCGACGCGAGCTTCTTCTCCTCGCGACGCACCGCGGCGCCGCGCGCCATGGAGGACACGCGCTGCTGGAGCTGCTCTCCGGCGGCAACGAGCTCGGGGTCGGCCGGGTTCAGCGCGAGCGCGGCGGTCACGAGGGCGCGGGCGGCCTCGACGCCGGTGCTGTCCTTCGCGGCGGTGGCGGCGTCGAGCGCGGCCTTCTTCGCGTCGGCCTTCTGGGTCTCGGAGGCGGAGCGCGCGGCGAGGCCGGCGTGCATGCTCTCCATCGCGATGAACTCGCAGGCCACGAAGCCCATGCGCTCGGCGTCGAGGTTGCCGGGGTCGAGCTGTTGGACCTTGTAGAACTGGGTCGCGGCCTCGAACTGTTTGCCCTCGGTGAAGAGGCGCATGCCGTCCGCCATGAGCGCGGCGACCTCCTCGCGGGCGGCGGGATCGAGCGCCGTGTGGGTGACGGGCGCGGCGACGGGCGCCGCGACGGCGGCGGTCGGGGCGGGGGAGGCTCCCTCGGCGGGAGGCGGGGCGACGGCGCCGGGGGGCGCGGCGGCGACGGACGTGGGCTCGCCGGCACCCCCGAACAGGCCCGTGACCATGTCGTAGGCCATGCGCCCGCCCGTCATCAGGCCCGCGAGGACGGCGACGCCCAGCGAGATCTGGTTGATGGGCCTCGAGAAGAAGCCGGTGCTCTTGCGCGCGACCCGCCCCTTCGGGCCCTTGCGCGCCTTGACCTTCGCGACGTCGAAGTCGAGTTCGACGGAGGGCGCGCTCGTCCGGGGGGGCGGCGGAGGCGGTGGGAGCTTCGCGGGCGCGGGGCGGGGGACGCCGAGCGGCTTCGGCGCGAACGGGAGCGCGGGCGGCGGGGGCACCGGGCGCGTCGGC
>CAJBVW010000340.1 GCA_903959175.1 uncultured Pseudomonadota bacterium | reverse complement strand
TGGTGTGGCCATGCGCTTTCATCAAGGGCTCCTGGGCTGCGGACCAGACGGTTCAAGCGCCGGTCTAGCCCGCGCAGCGCCCCGGCGTCAGCCCCTCGGCCCCAGGACCACCCGCAGCGCGTGGATCTCGCCCGTCCAGTCGCCGGTCGACCGGTAGTAGGTGAACAAGATCCCCCCCCCGTCGAACTCCGGGTGGGCGATCCCGGAGTACGGCCAGCCGTCGGCGCTCCCGAGCGTGTCCGCGACGTGGCCCGGCGCCGACCACGGCCCGCCGCCGAGGCGCAGGGCGAGGGCCGCGACGCCGAGCAGCGCCACGACCGTCTGGGCCGCGCAGCTCGCGCTCCAGGCGGCGACGGGTCCGAAGGCCTCGGCCGCCGCGCGCCCGAAGAGCACCGAGGGCCCGCCGATCACGGTGCCGACGATGCCGACGGGCCAGAAGGCGTCCGCCGGGCCGCCGTCGGTGAGGTACCAGAGGCTCCACGTGCCGTGCACGCTGTCGTTGGAGGTGCCGAGCAGCGTCGTGAGTGGATGTGCGAACACGACGCGGAAGGGGACGAGCGCCAGCAGCAGCACCGCGCCCATCGCGAGCGCGGGCCCGAGCGCGGCGCGTGCGGGCGCTGACTCCTCCCTCCGCATCAGGGCGCCGTGGCGGTGGCGGGCGCGGGCAGTGGCAGCTCCCACACGACCGCCCCGGCGAGCTCCCGGGGCGGCCCGAGGAGCGGCACGATCGCGGCCTCGTAGGCAGACCGCGCGCCGGGCGTCGCGCACAGCTCGGGGTGCAGCACGACCCAGCCGAAGCCCTCGGTGACCAGCTCGGCGAGGGCGGCGCGGCGATCGGCCGCGGGGTCGATCCACCCGGGCGTGCCCGGCGGCACGGGGCGGTTCGTGCCGACGGCGAGCCACGTCCGCAGCGTGGGGTTCATCGAGGGCACACGCGCGGACGGCTTCAGCGTGTAGGGCACGGCGCGCCCGTGCAGCGCCGACCAGTACACGTACCGTCCGGTCGCCATGCTCTCGCCGCGCTCGGCGGGGAGGTCGATCACCGCGCGCCCGTCCGCCGGGAGCGCGGCGTAGACCGGGGGTAGCCGCATGTCGCTCGTCGGGAGGGGCCACACGTTCGGCGCGACAGCGAGGTTCTCGACGAGCACGAGGGCGGCGACCGCGGGGCCGAGGCGCCCGGCCCCGAGCGCGGCGAGCGCGGCGAGCGCCACGATGCCCATGCCGAGGAAGCGCAGGGGGTGGTCGATCCCGCCGTCCGTCAGCTTCAGCACCCCGAGCATCGGCAGCGCGTAGCGCCCGTTCGATGCCGTGCGCAGCCAGTCCTGCCCCCACCATATCCACGGGCCCGCCGCGAACACCACCCCGAGGACCACCGGCACCACGAGGAGGGCGCGCCGCGGGGTGCGGGCCCAGGCGGTGGGGGCCCCCTCGGCGGGCCGGGCGCGCAGGAGGCCCACCGCCGCCGCGAGGAGGAGCACGGCGCCGAGGTAGGGCGTACGCCGGAAGTTCGGGACGTCGGGGGTGGTGAGGTGGACGGTCCAGAAGTCGCCGGGGCGGAAGAAGGCGCGGGGGTCGACGGCGTTGATGCGGAGCGTCGGCTCCTGGAGGCCGGGGGGCTTGATCTCCAGGGGTTCGAGGCCGGAGAAGCCGGCGCGGAGCGACAGGAAGGCAGGCAGCGCGCCGAGCAGGGCGAGCGCGGCGGCGCGGGGGAGGGCGCGGGCATTGCCGTTCGCGACGAGGTGGAGCGTCGCGAGCACGGCCGCGCTGACGCCGTGGTAGGGCGAACCGAGCGCGGCGAGGCCGATCCAGAGGCCGGTCCACGGGCTCGCGCGCAGGGCGGCGAGCGCGGCGAGGGGCACCAGCCCGATCCAGTTCGCCTCGAGGATGCCGTTGTGCAGCTCGGCGGTGAACGTGGGCGAGGTCGCGCAGGCCACCCCGACGAGCACGCCGCCGCTCGGCCCGGCGAGGGCCCGCCCGTAGAGGAAGCCCGCCGCGCCGGCCAACCCCACCTGGAAGAAGGCCTCGGCGAGGTAGGCGAGCCCGGGCCCGGCGAGCGCGGTGACGGGCAGCACGAGCAGCGCCCCGAGCGGATCGGCGGGGGTGATCGTGCCGCCGCGGGGGAAGCCGAGCGTGGTGCTCGCGGTGGGCAACAGACCGGCGGCGAGGCGCTCGTACACCCAGCCGAGGCCCCAGGCGTGCGTCCACACGTCGACCGTCTCGTGGCCGGGCGCGCGGGCGCCGAAGGACAGCCACGACGGCCACAACACCAGCAGGGCCAGCGCGAGCCCCAGCACGAGGGGGGGGAGCCACACGGCGGGAGCGGGGCGCGGTCGGGCGGGGGCGGACACCTCTGTGCGCTAACGCGGCCGCGGCGCGCGGGATTGCCCGTGCGGCGCGATGCGGTAAGCTGGCCTCCCCGCGGAAGTCACGATGAACATCAGCCGGCGAAACGTGTTGCGGATGGGCGCCGCGGGGGTCGCGGTCGCGGCCGTCGGCGGCGGCGTCGCCTTCCAGAACTGGCGGGCCCACGGCGGGCTCGGCTCGGCGCGCATCACCGGGCCCTGGCCGGAGCTCGGCAACAACGTGCAGTGGGTCCTCCCCGACCTCCACGACGCGCCCATGGTCGTACCCGACCGCCCCCACGACGTCGGCGAGACGCGGGATCCCGCCCGCCGCGCCGCGGTCAAGCGGACGCGCACCTTCACCGTGAATACCTCCTCCCGGCGGCTCCGCGCCGACACCCTCGGGCCCCTCCCGGCGGCGGGCAAGCGGCGCTTCGTCGCCATCGGCGACTCCGTCACCTTCGGCTGGGGCGTCGCCGACGACGAGTCCTGGCCCGCCCAGCTCCAGGCCGAGCTCCTCCGCCGCGGCCACGACGTCGAGATCCTCAACGCCGGCGTGCCCGCCCAGCGCCTCGAGGGCATGCGCGGGTGGCTGGAGCGCATCGGGCCGACCCTCGGCCTCGACGGCGTCCTCTTCTGCCGCCGGCCCTACCCCGGCGCGGGGGACCCCTCCCAGATCTACTTCGAGACGGTGCGGGCCGTCCGCGCCGCGCTGCCGCGCGCCCACCTGCAGGTGCTGCTCCCCCCGGTCAGCCAGTTCGACCCTCACGGTACGCGCGTGTGGCGGCAGGAGGAGTCCGGCCTGCTCGCGCGGTTCCAGGGCATCCCCCTCTTCGAGCTCACACCCGTGATGCGCGCGGCGCAGGGGCAGCGCGGCTGCCGCGTCGAGGTGATGGGCGGCGTCGTCACCGTCATCCGCGGCGAGACCGGCGAGCGCCTCCTCACCGGCGCCGCGACCGAGTTCGGCCTGCCGCCCGAGGTCTACGCGCTCCTCGAGGCGGACGCCTCCGTGCGCGAGGCCCTCTTCTTCGACGACGGCCACCCCGACCGCGACGGCTTCGCCGCGCTCGTGCCCGCCATCGCGGACCGCATCGCGGAGGAGGGCTGGTTCGCGTAGGGCCTACTTCGGCGCGTTCGCCGGGGCCGGCGGCGGCGGGAGCTTCGGCTGCTCGCTCGCGTCGGGGAGCTTCGAGAGGTCCTTCGGGATCGTCGGCGCGGGCGCGTCCTTGCGGAACCACGGGAGGCCCGTGATCCATTCGGGGTCCTTCTTGAAGGCGATGTCGACCTTCACGTCGGCGCCGGCGAGCTTGATGGCCTTGGAGTAGCCGCCGCCCATCTCGCTCTCGCCGGGGAGCTTGCCCTCGGTCGGGGGCGCGGTGGCGGTGAGGTAGAGCTCACGGTCGAAGGTGGCGGGCGCCTTGATGGAGAAGGTGCCGTCCGTCACCTGCAGGATCTCGAGGACCTCGGGCACCGCCTGGCCGTCGACCGTCTTGACCGCGGTGACGTCGATCTGGGCGACCTTGAGGCCCGTGACCGTGCCGGAGATGGTGACGGACTTGCCGTCCTTCACGAGGGACGCGAGGCCGGCGGGCTTGAAGGGCGCCGGGGGCGAACCGCCGGGCTGGGGGCCGTCCGCGGGCGGCGGGTTCCCCTGCGCCACGTTCGGGTCGGCGGGCGGAGACGCGGCATCGCCGGGCGCGCCGGGGGGCGGGGCGTTCGGGTCGCCGGGGGGCGGGGCGTTCGGGTCGCCGGGGGGAGGCGAGCCAGGGGGCGGTGCGCCCTCGGTCGCGACGGTCTCGGTGGGCTGGGGGCAGCCGAGCAGGGGGACCAGGGCGAGGGGGAGTAACAGGACCAGGGAACGTGCGCGCATCAGGGCCTCGGGAGACCTCTGTCGGGTACGCCGGATGCGCCCGCGTGTCAACGGTGGGCGCCGCGCGCCCGCGTGCGGTACCCTGTCTGCCATGAGGCTCCTCCTGCCGGTCTGGTTTCTCGCGGGCGGGTGCGCGAGCGCCCCGGACACCGGCCTCGGCGACACCGGCGACACCGGCGACGTCCCGCTGGTGGGGGTGGACGCCGACGGCGACGGCTTCCCCGCGTGGAGCACCACCGCGGACGACGCCCGGGCGGACTGCGACGACGCCGACCCCGCCGTCACCCCGGAGACCGAGCGCTACGTGCGCGCCGGCCCGTTCGTGCGGGGCGAGGAGGGGACCTTCTGGGCCGAGCCCGTCCGCTCCATCACGCTCTCCGACTACTGCATCGACCGCACCGAGGTCACCAACGACGCCTTCCTCCTGCTCCTCGAGGCGCGGGAGGCCGGCGGGCTCTCCAATGTGGACGACGAGGGCCGCACGCTCTTCGACGTGTACGACGCCGACGATCCCTACCCCGAGCGCATCGTCGACACCGACGGCGTCTGGTCGGTCGAGGCCGGCTACGGCGACCACCCCGTGGTCGAGGTGTGGCCCTGGTCGGGCGAGCTCTACTGCGCGACAAACGGAAAGGCCCTCCCGACGGAGGCGCAGTGGGAGAAGGCCGCCCGCGGCGAGGCGGACGCGCGCGTGTACCCCTGGGGAGACGACGCCGCCGGGTGCTCGCTCGCCAACTACGTGGACGTGCCCGAGGGGGGGCCCCCGCAGGACGGAGAGCCCTGCGTCGGCGACACCGCGCCGGTCGGCGGCTACCCCGACGGCGCCTCGCCCTACGGCGCGGTCGACCTCGCTGGCAACGTCGCCGAGTGGGTGCAGGACTGGTTCGACCCGGAGGCCTACGCCGCGGGCACCGACACCGACCCCACCGGGCCCGCCGAGGGTGCGCTCTTCGACGACGGCGTCGGCGAGTTCGTCGCGCGCACCTCCCGCGGCGGCAACTTCCTGACGGCGCCCGAGATGCTCCACGTCTCCGCCCGCACGCCCGAGCCGGAGACGGCCACGAGCAACGGCGTGGGCTTCCGCTGCGCGCGGCCCCTCTGAGCCCGGCGTGAACGCGCGCGTCCGCGCCCTCCTCCCGGCGCTCCTCCCCGTGCTCGGCTGCGCCCTGGTCGTCGCAGTGCTCTTCGCGGCCGACCGGTCCCCCACGGGGGACGGCCCCCACCTCGCCGGCGCCGAGCTCCGGCTCGCCCAGCTCCTCCGCACGGGGGACCCGATCCGCGCGTGGCGCCTGTTCGTGACGCTCATCGCCCCCCAGCCGCCCGTCGGCTACCTCCCGGGCATCGCCGCCTTCCTCGTCCTCGGGGGAGGCCGCCTCGCCGCGCTCACCGCGATGTCGGCCTCGCTCCTGCTGTTGTGGGACGCCTACCGTCGGCTCGGCGGCGGCGACGCCCGGTGGAGCGGCGCGGGCCCCGCCTGGCTCCTCTTCGTCGCGAGCCCGATGACGTGGCTCTACGTCAACCAGCACGGCCGTGACCTCGTCGCCGGCGCCGCGGTCCTCCAGGCGGTGAGCTGGCTCCACGCCTCCGACGGCCTGCGGCACCGCCGCGCAAGCGCCGCGTTCGGTGCGTGGATGGCCGCCTGCCTCCTCACCAAGTACACCGCGCCCTTCTTCCTCTGGGCGCCCTGCCTCGCCGTCGGCCTCGGGCTCCTCTGGCGCAGCGCGCGGCCCGGCCCCTCGACCCGCCCCGCCTGGGCCAACCTCGGCGTCGCCGTCGCGACCTGCCTCGTGCTCGCGGGCCCGTGGTGGCTGGCCTACGGCGAGCGCGCCGCGTCCTACCTCGCGTTCAGCAGCGGCTCCCCCGGCGACATCTCCAACACCCGCTCCGCGGACACGATGCGCTCCCTCGAGGGCCTCGCGTACTACCCGCTCGCGCTGAAGGCCGCGATCGGCTGGCCCCCGCTCGTGCTCGCCCTCGTCGGCTTCGCCCTCCCGCGCGGCCCCCGCCTCGCCGCCCTCAGCGCGCTCGGCGGCGTCGCCGTGCTCTCCTCCCTCTCCGCGGCCCAGGATCGCTACGCCCTCCCCGCGCTCTGCGCGCTCGTCGCCGGCGTCCTCCCGTTCGCGCGCCTCGCCGTCGGCGCCCCGCGCCTCGCGCTCCTCGGGCCCGCCCTCGTCCTCGCGCTCGCGGTCCCGCTCCTCGCCGGCACCGCCGCCCGTCACGGGCCCGGGGCCGCGGTGGCCGAGGCCGCCTACGAGCATCCGCTCACGACGGCGCCGGTCCTCGACTGGCCCACGGGCACGGCCTACCCGCCCGAGCGCTTCGACGCGGCGGCGTGGGAGCTGGCCCGCGCCGTGGAGGAGGTCGCGGCGGTCCAGGGCGCCTCCACCGGCACCGTCGGGCTGCTCGCCTCGCGCACGCCCCAGACGCCGCAGTTCGCCGAGGTGCTCCAGGTGGCCGGCGAGGCGGGGAAGATGTGGGACTACGCCACCGTCAACCTCGCCTACGACCCCCTCGGCGCGCGCGGCCAGCCCGATCCTTGGTTCGTCGGCCCGCTCTTCGACGGCGCGTGGCCCCCCCGAACCTTCACGACCCTGCTTGTCCTCCACGCGCCCGGCCCCGACGGCAAGCTCGAGGACTGGCTGACCGCCAACGCCGCGCGCCTGACCGAGCGCGCGAGGTGGTACCTCCCCAACGGCGGGAACGGCGCCGTGTACGCCTACGCCGCGGAGTGACGGTGGCCGGGGCCCGGGCCGCCGTGTAGGCTCGGCCCCCTGGAGGTGGCGATGGCCGGAGCTGCGCGCGGTGGAGGCCCCTCCGTAGCCGTCGAGGCCCTCCTCGCCGCAGCCCTCGGCGTGGTGCTCGCCGTCGCGGTCGCCGGGCCCGACCTCCCGCGGCTCGGCGGGGAGGTCCTCGGCACCGCCAACATGGACAAGTGGGGCGCGGTCTACCTCCACGACCAGCTCTACAGCAGCCTCGCCGCGGGGCGCCTCCCCTTCCACGACCCCGATCAGCTCTGGCCGATCGGGGCGCCGCTCGCCGCGCTCAACGGCTCCAACAGCCTCGAGATGCTCGTCTCCGCGGCCCTCCGCCCCTTCGTCGGCTGGCCGCTCTGGTTCAACCTCGCCCACCTCGCGTGGATCCCGCTCAACGCCGCCGCGATGGTGCCGCTGGCCCGCCGCCTCTGGCCCGACGACCGCGGCCTGCGCTTCGCGGCCGGCGCGACGTGGGCGCTCTCGCCCGTGCTCCTCGGCGAGATGGCGGCCGGGCGCCTCACGCAGGTGGCGCTGGTCGGCGTGCCGCTGGCGATCCGCGCGTTCTGGGACGCGAGCGAGGGGCCGGTCGGGCGGCGCGGGCTCGCGCTCGGCGCCGTCGGACTGGCGCTGACCGGCCTCGGATACTGGTACTACGCCGTGTTCCTCGGGATCCTCGCGCCCGTGTGGCTCCTCCGCGGCGCTGTCCTCGGGCGCGGCAGGGCCACCCTCGCGGTGTTCGCGACGATCGGCGTCGGGGCGGCGGTGCTCGTCTCCCCCGCGCTCGTCGCCGTGGTCGTGAGCGCCTCGGGCGCCGGGATCGACGCCCGCGGCGGCCTCGACCCCGCCCGGCTCTCCCCCGTCTTCGACAACGCCCTCCAGCTCGCCCGCGCCCAGCCCGCGCAGCTCGTCGGCTGGTTCCCGCTCGCGCTCGCGCCCGGCCTGCTCCTCCTCGGGGCCCGGGCCGTCGCGCGCGGAGACCGCCGCGCCCGCGTCGACGCCGCCGTGTGGCTCCTCCTCGCGGCGCTCTGCGTCGTGTTCGCGCTCGGCCCCGGCCAGCGCTTCGGCGACCGCGTGTGGCTCCTGCCGTACTGGCCGCTCTGGCGCGTGCTCCCGCTGCTCGGCCGCCTCACGCACCCCTCGCGCTGGCTCGACCTCGGCATGGTCTTCCTCGTCGTCGCGAGCTTCGCCGGCCTCGCCGGGGGCCGCCTCCGCCGCGCCGCGCCGCTCGTGCCGCTCGCGCTGCTCGCGCAGCTCTACGTGGCCGGCACCGCGCCGCTTGGCACCTTCGCGCTCGCCCCGCAGGGCGTCTGGAAGGCCGTCCAGGCCGGCAAGGGCGCCCTCATCGTGGTCCCGCTCCTCCACAGCCCGGAGACCTGCCGCTGGCAGGCCTTCCACCACCGCCCGGTGCTCGGCGGGATGGTCGAGGGGCTGCCGTGGGCCTGGCCCGCCGCCTTCCGCGCCCGCGTGGGCGGGAACCCGCTGCTGATGCAGCTCGTGGGCCTCGGCGACGGCCGGGACGCCCGGCTCGACGTGCGCGCGGACGACCTCGCCGCGCTCCGCGCCGACGGCTTCACCCAGATCGTGTTCGACGCCGAGTCCTGGCGCCGCTGGCCGCGCGGCGGCGGCGTGCCCATGGCCGACCGGCTCTCCGCCGCGCTCGGCGCGCCCCTCTACCGCGGCGAGGACGGCGCGTTGTGGGACCTCCCCCGCGCCGCCGCCCCCGGCTCCGCGACCGCCCCGGCGACCGCGCGGCTGCCGTCGCCCTGACCGGACGCGGCGACGTGCCGACGGACTACATCCCGAACGTGGGCGACCGCGTGGAGAAGCCGAACGCCGAGCCGATGGGGGTGCTGATCTCCCAGGCGACGTCGCCCTCGGGGGTGACCTCGTCGATGCGCCCGGACGTGGTCCAGGTGATCAGCGTGTTCCCGCCCGGCAGGCGGGCCGCGCCTCCCAGGAAGGTGACCAGCAGACAGTCGGGCGAGGTGTAGCGCCAGGTCTCGGTGGCCTCGAAGGCGGTCTCGTCCAGCGCGAGGTCCACTGCCCAGGAGCAGGTCTCGGGGTTCCCGGGGTTGCCGCGGCTGAAGACGGTGATGCCCTCGTCCGTGCGCTGGACGCTGTGGGGCCACAACACGCGCGAGGGACCCTCCGAGCGGGCGAAGTCGCCGCCGTTGGTGTCGGAGAGGGTCCACTCGAGGCCCCCCGTGGCGTGGTCGATCCGCATCACGCTGTCGTTGAAGCTGGCGGTGATGTAGAGGTCGTCGTCCACGGGGTCGTAGGAGATGCCGTTGATGTGGCTCCAGTCCTCGAGGCCCGCGTCCTCCGGGTAGGGCTGCGTGTACGTGCGCGTCAGGTCGGGCGAGTAGTGGTCCCACACCGTCCAGAGCACGTTCTGGGTGCCGTCGGGGAGGATCTCGCGGACGGTGTCCCCGAGGAAGCGCCGGCCGTCGACCGTCTGCTCCTCCCAGCCGAGCGCGAGGTAGGCGTCGTCCGCGTACTCGACGAAGTCGGTGTGCGCGGTGGGCACGGCGATGCGCGTGACCTCGCTCCCGTCGAGCGAGATGCGCTGGATGTAGCCATCCTTGTCGAGGGTCTCCGCGCCCTGGTTGAAGACGACCGCGGTGCCGTCGAGCGACATCACGGCGCGGAAGGGCGGGTCGTCCAGTCCCATCGAGTCCGCTTCGACGGGCCAGGCCCAGACCACGCGGGCCGCGTCGTCGACGACCAGGATGCCGCCGCTGTCCGCGAAGATGGTGGGCACGAGGGTGAAGCCGCCCTCGGCGGCGTCGGGGGCGTCCGCCACGAAGGAGAGCGAGGGCACCCAGCGGGGCAGCGGGCCCGTCGTGATGCTCCCGTACGGCGAGGCGTCGTCGCCCTCGGCGGTGACCTCGACCGTCACGTCGGTGAGGGAGGGGAAGCCGATGAGGGTGACGGCGTGGTCCGTCGTCGCCTCTGCCTCGGTGAACGTGCGCGTCTCGCCGTCGAAGCGCGCGGTCACCACGGAGAGCGTGGGCTCGGCGGTCGTCCAGCTCGCCAGGAGGACGGTGGGCACCGTCGCGAGCGAGAGGGTCAGGCCGCCGTCCTCGTCGGGGTCGGGCTTTGTGCCGGTGTCCGCGCGGTCCGAGGTGCATGCGCCGAGCAGCAGCGCCGAGACCAGGGGGGCGAGGGGGGCGAGGCGCATCGGGCTCCGGGGGCGGCCTGCGCATCTTACCCAACCGACACGGGAACCGCGTCGGCGGGCGGGCGTCCGTGCGCATGCGGGGCCGACGGCGGCGCGATAGGTTGAGTACGAACCGTGTAGGTCCGTTGCGCGTGGCGCCTTGAACCAGTGGTACCGCCGCCCCGTCGCGCGGGTGCTGATCGCCGTCCTCCTCACGACCGCGGGGCTGATCGTCCTCGGCGGCGGGCTCCTCGCGCTGATGGAGGGCGCGGAGCAGGCGGGGCGCCGCCTCACCCACCTCTCGCCGGGCTGGGTCGCCCTCGCCGTGCTGGTCTGGTCGGCCTCCCTCCCCATCCAGGGGCTCCGCTGGCGCGCGCTGCTGCCCGGCGCCCAGCGGCCCCCCGTGGCCCGCCTCGCCTGGGTCATCTTCGGCGCCAACGCCCTCACGCTCGCGCTGCCCGGCCCCGTCGGCGAGTTCGCCGCCGCCTGGTACCTGCGCCACCGCTACGGCGTCCCGATGGTCACGGCCCTCGCCGCGACCCTCCTCGCGCGCGCCGTCGCCCTCCTCGTGTTCGGGCTCGCCACCCTCGCCCTCTGGCCCTTCGTCGCCGCCTCCCTCCCGGCCGACCTCGTGCGGCTCGTCACCCCCGTGGCCGTGCTCACCGGCGTCGTGACCCTCCCCATCCTCGGGCTCTGCTACCGGCCCGCCGCCATGGTCGGGTGGGTCGGCGGCCTGCTCGGGCGGGTGCTCCCCGCGCGCTTCGCCGGGCGCGTCGCCGGCCGGGTGGACTGGTGGGTGCGCTGCTTCACGGCGGTCGGCGCCATCCGCGGGCACCGGTGGTTCCAGGCCGCCGGCTTGAGCTTCGTCAACCTGTGCCTCCTCACCGTCTCCACGCTCTGCTCGCTCCACGCCGCTGGCATCGTGTGCGACCCCCTCGCGACGCTCTTCGTGCAGGCGCTCACGGCCGTCGCCAGCGTCGCGGGCGTGCTCGTGCCCGGCGGCTTCGGCGCGGTCGAGCTGCTCCTCGTCGCGCTCTTCCCCACCTTCGCCGAGGGCACCACGGCGGACGCCGTCTTCGCCGCCATCACGCTGCGCTGGGTGCACCTGCTCACGCTGCTCGCGGGGGTCCCGGCGATGGCCTGGCTGGTCGCGACGCTCCCCGGCGAGCCCGAGGCGCTCGAGCCCGTCTTCGCCGAGCGCCTCCGCGAAGAGCTCGCGTAGGGTGGACGCGCCCGCCGCCCCCGCCGCCCCCGCCGCCACCGAGGCCCCTCCCGCCCCGCGCCGCGCCCTCGGGCTCCTCCGCGCCTGGGGCGTCCCCGTCGTGAGCGTCGCGGTGCTCGTCACCGTCCTCACCCTCGCCGCGCGTACCGCCTCGGGGGACGGCGCCCACCTCGCCGGCGCCGAGCTCCGCCTCGCCGAGCTGCTGCGGGACGGCGACATCGGCCGCGCCTTCCGCATCTTCTCCACGTTCATCGCCCCGCAACCGCCCGCCGGCTACGTCCCCGGCATCGCCGTGGCGCTCGTGCTCGGCGCCTCCGCGGCCACGCCGATCGTCGCGATGGCGATCCCGCTCCTGCTGCTGTGGGACGCCTTCCGCCGCCTCGACGACGGCCGGCTGCCGTGGGCCCCGTGGCTCGTCGTCGTCGCGAGCCCGCTCACGTGGCTCTACGTCGAGCAGCACGGCCGGGACCTCGTCGCCGCCGCCGTCCTCGCGCAGACGATCGCGTGGCTCCACGCCGCCCGCGGCTTCACCGACCGCCGCGCCAGCGTCGCCTTCGGCGCGTGGCTCGCCCTCGGCTTCCTCACCAAGTACACCTTCCCGATGTTCGCGGTGCTGCCGTGCCTCGTGGCCGGGCTCTCGCTCCGGTCGACCGAGCGCTGGAAGGCCCTCGGGCTCGCGGTCCTCGCCTTCGCCGTCGTGGCGGGGCCCTGGTACGGCTCCTACTTCGGCCGCGTCATGGACTACGTGGTGCCGACGGACGCCGCGATGGCCGCGTCCCAGGCCGCGAACCAGCGCGAGCAGGGCGTCCTCACCCCGAGCGTGCTCGCGCTCTACCCCCTCGCGATGAAGGACGCCCTCGGCTGGCCCGGCGCCCTCGTCGTGC
This sequence comes from uncultured Pseudomonadota bacterium, assembly GCA_903959175.1. Lineage (GTDB taxonomy): Bacteria > Myxococcota_A > UBA796 > UBA796 > SXON01 > CAJBVW01. The sequence continues at coordinate 3,006 of CAJBVW010000340.1, read as the reverse complement.
TCGTCGGCGCGGCGGTGGGTGGCCGGAAGAGCGTGCTCCCCCTCGCCGCGGCCCTCGGCGGCATCGCGGTCCTCACCCCCCTCGGCCAGGCCCAGGATCGCTACGCGCTGCCCGCCTTCGTCGCCCTCGCGGCCCTCGTCGCGCCGCTGGCCCGCTCCCGCCTCGGCGCCGTCGCGGTCCTCGCGGTGTTCGGCGTCCAGCTCGCCGCCACCGTCGCCATCTTCCGCCCCGGCGCCCCCACCACGCCCACCGCCAGCTTCGACCACCCGCCCGCCAGCGCCGCGGTCCTGTCGTGGCCGAAGAGCCGCTCCTACACCCCCGTCGACGTCGACCTCGCCGCCTGGAAGGTGGACGACGCCATCGCCGGCCTCCGCGCGGTGCACGGCGGCCCCACGGGCACCGTGGGTCTCCTCCTCCCGCGCAACCCGATGTCCCCCGACTTCGGCGTGTTCCTGGCGCGTTCGGCGGCCTTCGGCAACCGCTGGGACTTCGCCAACGTGAACCTCGCCGCGGGGCGGGGCGGCCTCGCGGACCCGTACTTCCTCGGTCCGCTGCGCGACGTCGGCTGGCCGTCCAGCCGCTGCACCGCGCTCTACGCCATCCTCGAGAACCGGCGGGACGCTGCGACCTCCGCCTGGCTCGCGACCCATCGGCTCGCCGTCCAGGCCCGTTTCGCCCTCCCGGGCGGCGCCACGGGCGTGGTGTACCGCGTCCTCCATTAGCCGGCCTCCGCGGCGCCTCGTCCGGGCGCGCTCCCGCCGGGCTGGTAGCATCCGCCGGTGAAGCGCGTCCTGCCGATCCTGGCGTTGCTGGTGCAGTCCGTCGGGCTGGCCGTGGCGCTGACATGGCCGCTGGTCCCGAGCTTCTTCGAACGCGCGATCGGTCGCGACGACACCGACACGCCGAAGCACCTGTGGACGCTCTGGTGGATGCGCCACGAGGTCTGGGACGGCACCCCGGGGCTCACGACGCGCTGGACCAACTTCCCCGACGGCATGCCGCTCTACCCGATCGAGCCGCTCAACGGCGTGTTCGCGGCGTTGCTCCCCATCGATCCGGTGCCGCTCTCGAACCTCCTCGCCCTCCTTCACGTCGTGCTCCTCGGCGCGTGCGCGGGGTGGCTCGGCCGGGAGGTCGCCGGCACGCGCATCGGCGCGCACGTCGCGTCGGCGCTGGCGCAGGTGTGCGCCTTCACGGCGTTCTCCCTCGAGGTCGGCGTGGGCGAGCTGCGCCAGAGCTGGTGGATCCCGCTCGGGCTCGCCATTCTCGTGCGCGCGCGCCGCACGGAGGCGCCGCGGTGGTTCGTGGCGCTGGCCGTCGTGATGGCGGGGGCGGTGGTCGCCTGCTTCTACCACGGGCTCTTCCTCGCGTTGGCGGTCTCCGTCTGGGCGCTGTGCACCCTTCGCTTGCGCCGCGCGCTCCTGCTCCGCTACGCCCTCGCCGCCGGCCTCGCGCTGCTGCTCGCGCTGCCGGTCGTCCGCGGCTTCGCGGGGTCCTACGGGTCGGATGCGGGCGCGGATCCGGCCGCCGCGAGCTTCAGCATCGACCGCTACACCGGCGCCTCCGTGAGCGTCGAGCAGCTCTTCACCCCCTCGACCCGCGACGGCTCGCGGCGCCGCTACGACGGCGGGCGCTACCTCGGGCTCGTGACCCTCGCGCTCGCGGCGATCGGCGTCGCGGCGGCCCCGCGCCGGGCGGGCCCGTGGGTGGCGGTCTTCGGCGTCTCCCTCGTGCTCTCCCTCGGGCAGGTGCTCGTGTGGCGTCAGGCCCCGGTGCTCGTCGGCGGCATGAACCTCGGCCTCCCCCTCGCGCCCCTGAACGACCTCCTCGCGCGCGTCGGCGAGCCCCTCAACTTCCCCGCGCGCTTCCTCGCCCCGGGCATGGTGGCGCTCGCCGTGCTCGGCGCGCTCGCGACGCGTTGGCGCCTCGCCCTCCTCCTCGTCCCCCTCGCCGCGGCCGACACCCTCCTCAACGACGAGAGCCCCTGGCCGCGCGACACCACCGCGCTCCCCGACATGTCGGCCCTCGCCGGGGCCGGCGGCAGCGGCGCCGTGGCCGACCTCGGCATCGTCGCGACCCCCGAGCCCGCGATGCGGAACCGCGCCATCGCTGCCCAGCTCGTGCTGGCCCGCCCGATGTCGGCGGTGCCGATCGAGCGCCTCTCCGCGTGGTCCTCCAGCGGCGATCGGTGGCTCCGCGCGCTCCCGATCGTGCGCACGCTCGCGACGCTCACCACCGGCGCCCCCGTCCCGGCCGACGCGGACTGGCGCGCCGACCTCTGGTTGTTGCGCGACCGCGGCTTCGACCGCTTGCTCCTCACCCATCGCGCGACGGGCATCGATTTTCGCACCAAGGACCTCCTCACCGCGGCGTGCGGCCCGCCCGTCGAGGCGCCGCAGGCCACCCTCTGGACCGTGCCCGAGGTCCAGGCGGGCGAGGCCGAGGTCAGCCGATGGCGAGCCGAGCAGGTCGACCGCGTCCACCAGTAGCCGGGAACGCCCTGAATCGGCGCGTCGGGGATCCGCGGAGCGCGCGCCCGGGTTCACCGAGGGGAGGGCTCTCCGATGCCGCGCCTCGTCTACCCCGTGTCCCGCGTCCTGTTGTCGCTCGTGTTCCTCGTGTCCGGCCTCGAGAAGATCTACAGTTGGGATATCACGGCCGGCTACCTGCGTGATCAGGGCTTCCCGATCCCGGGCCTGCTGCTCGTGCTGGCCGCCACCATCGAGATGTTCGGCGGCGCCCTCATCGCGCTCGGCCACCTCACCCGCCCGGCCGCGCTCGTGCTCGCGGCCTACCTCGTGCCGGTCACGCTCCTCGTGCACCCCGTCGGGCTCATGCAGGGCGCAAACCCCAACCCCTCGGATCTGTTGAAGAACCTCGCCATCATCGGCGGGCTGATGCTGCTCGCGGCGGCCTCGCCGACGCCCGTGAGCGTCGACGCGCCGATGGAGGCGCGGGCGCGGCCGTTGCGGGAGCGGGAGGTGTAGGGGGCGGGCGGTGTAGGGG
>CAJBVW010000339.1 GCA_903959175.1 uncultured Pseudomonadota bacterium | reverse complement strand
CGCCAGTGCTGCCGCCACCGCCGCCGCCGGCGCTGCTGCCGCCGCCGCCGCCGCCGTAGCCGCCGCTGCTGCGACCGCCGCCACCGCCGCCTTCCTCACCGCCGCCCTGGCCGCCGCCGAGGACCTTGACGCTCTCCGCGACCACCTCGGTGGTGTACTGGTCCTTTCCTTCCTTGTCCTGCCACTTCTTGGTCTGCAGGCGGCCCTCGATGTAGAGCTGGCGGCCCTTCTTGCAGAACTTGTGGACGTTCTCGGCGTCCCGGCCCCAGACCACGACGCGGTGCCATTCGGTCTGGTCGGTCCAGTTGCCTTCCTTGTCCTTGATGCGGGACGAGGTGGCGATGCTGAGCGTCGAGACGGACATACCGCTGGGGGTGGAGCGGAGCTCGGGATCTTTCCCGAGGTTGCCGATGAGAGTGACCTTGTTGACCATGGGGGCCTCGCTGCCGCGAACGTAGCACGAGACCCGCGGACGCCCCGGACAGAAACTGTCCGCACGCGCAGGTCGGAGGCGGGGGGAACGGGCCGCCGCCGCCCGCCGCGCCGCACGCGCCGCACGCCCCGGCTCGGGAGGGCCGCCGTCGCGTCCCGGGCCGTTATACTCGCGGCGGGGCTGCGAGAGCGAAGTCATGGCCGAACCCGTCGCGTTGCTCATCGAGGACGATCTCGTCACCGCGGCGGTCGTCTCCGACTGGCTCGCGGACGCGGGGTGGCGCGTGGAGCACGTGCGGGACGGGCACGAGGGGCTCCGCCGCTTCCTGGAGCTGCGCCCCGCGCTGGTCGTCTCCGACCTCATCCTCCCCGGCATCGACGGGACCGCCGTCTGCGCGCACATCCGCATGTCTCCGTGGGGGGACCGCGTGCCCATCGTGCTGCTGTCGGCGCGCTCCGACGCGCGCGAGGCCGCCCTCGCCGCCGGGGCGGACACGTTCCTCTCCAAGCCCGTCCGCCGAGAAGAGCTGCTCGCCGCGCTCTCGCCGCGGCCCGCCGAGTCGCGGGAGGCGCCCGTGGCGTCGCTGCGGCCCGGGGCCGTGCGCCTGCCCCGCGTCGACGTGCTCGGCGCCGCGCCCGCCGCCGTCGAGGAGGAGGGCGAGCTCGGCCCCGGGCGGTTCGTCCCGCTCCTCCACCGCCTCCACCGCTGCGGCTTCACCGGGGTGCTTGAGGCCGAGGGCCCGGACGGCGCCCGGGTCAAGCTGATGTTCTCCCGCGGCGTGCCCGCGGCCTCGCGCTCGAGCGACCCCGCCAGCGACTTCGGCCAGGTGCTGCTCGACCTCGGGATCCTCTCCGCGGAGCACCTCGCCGCGAGCGTGGAGGACGGGCGCCGCAGCGGCACCCCGCTCGGGGAGGTCCTCGTGCGCTCGCACCTCGTGGAGCGCCGGGCCGTCGAGCGGGCGCTGCGCGAGCAGGTCCTCCGGCGCGCCGTGACCGTCGGCCGCCTCGCCTCGGGGCGCTACGTGCTCGACCCCGCCGAGCCGATCGGCCTCGCCGGCTTCGATGTGCACCCCGCCGTCGCCGCGTGGCGCGTGGAGCCCGGCGCCGCCGCGCTGGAGGACGCCGCGCTCCCCCTCTTCGTGCGCCTCGAGCCCGCGGTGCTCGCGCTCTGGCCGCTGCTCGACCCCGACGCCTCTCTCGGGGTGCTCCGCGCGCTCCTGGTGGGCGGGGCCGCCGCCGGGGACTGCGTGCGCGTCCTCGGCGCGCGGGCGGCGCACCTCGTGGCGCACCTCCGCGAGTGGGGCCTGCTGCGCCTCACGGAGGAGCCCGCGCCGCTGCACAGCCGGGACGCCGGCCTCGCGGAGCTCGACGTGGGCGAGCTCGCGGACGGCCTCCGCGCCGACCACCACGCGCTGCTCGACGCGAACCACTACACCGTGCTCGGGCTCCAGCCGGGCGCGGACGCCGAGGAGATCAGCGCCGCCACCGTCGCGGCCCTCGCGCGCTACCACCCCGACGGCCACCCCCCCACCCTCGACGAGGCCTCCCGCGCGCGGGCCCGCGCCGTGTACGAGCGGGCGTTGGAGGCCGGGCGCGTCCTCTCCGACGCGGCGCGCCGCGCGATCTACGACGCCCGCCTCGGCGGCGAAGCGCACGTGCCCCAGGGCCACATCGGCATGGAGGACCACGCCGTGCTCCAGGCCGAGCGCGCGCGCGAGCTGTTCCTCCGCGGCGAGTTCGCCACCGCGGCGGCGCTCTTCCACATGGCCATCCTCCTCGAGGGAGAGGCCGCCGACATCCTCGCGATGCTCGGGTGGGCGCGCCACCAGGCCTGCCCCGAGGACGCGTCGGCCGGGGAGCCCGAGCTCCGGCGCGCGCTCCTCCTCGACCCCGACGACGAGTACGCCCTCTACTACCTGGGCCGCCTCCTCGGCGCCCGGGGAGAGGTCGATGCCGCACGCCAATTGCTGAGGAGCGCCTTGGAGAAGAACCACGAGTTCGATCTCGCCCGTGAAGCGCTCAAGGAGCTGGACTCGTGAACGGTGAGCAGGTGATGATGGAGCTCTGCCGGATGGTCCGCGAGGGCCGCACCGGCGCGGTGGAGTGGCGCCAGGACAAGCGGCGCCGCCTGTTCTTCGTGCACGCGGGGACGCTGGTGCTCATCCAGTCGAACCTGCGGAGCGAGTCCCCCGAACGGGTGAAGGAGCGCATGCCCGGCCTCGAGTCGGGCCAGGCCTTCGACTTCGCCGTCGCGCAGCTCCGCGTCACCGAGGCGTTCAGGGAGGCCGCCGGCGAGGTGCTCGTGCATCCGGACGTCGAGGCCCCCTCCTTCGAGCCGCACGACGTCGTCGCGCTCCTCTGGGGCGCGGCGGAGCGGCTCCCGGTCCCGCCGCCGGGGTGCTACCCGCGCATCGTCCCCCGCCTCGGCGTCCTCGTCGCGCGCCTCCCCGCCGGGGGCGACGTGGTGCGCTACCTCCTCGAGCTCGACGGTTCGCGCCCCCTGGAGGACGTGATCGACTTCGGTCCCGAGGAGCCCGGCGTGATCGCCCGCGCCCTCTCCGTGGCGCTCGTCCTCGGGGCGCTCGAGGTCGGCACCGAGGCCGACCTCGTGTCGGTTCATGGCGCGGCGCGTTCGCCCGCCCCGGAGGTCGCCGCGGACGCCCCGCTCGAGCCGCCGCCCGACGTGGTGCGCGCCCGGACGGTCGCGGTGGAGCCTGTCGCGCCGCCGGACGAGGAGGAGGACCACGCGCGCTTCGGCGGCGCCACCGTGACCGTGAACTTCGGCGGGACGCGCATCGTGCCGGTCGGGGGCGCCGCTGCCGCCGCCCCCGACCCGCTGCGCGCCGCCGTCGCCGCCCCCGACCCGCTGCGCGCCGCGTTTGGGCCGCTCCTGCGGATCCTCCAGGCGCCGGACCACTTCGCCGTGCTCGGGACCACCTGGCAGGACACGACCGAGACCCACCGCCGCGCCTACTTCACGCTCGCCCAGGCGCTCCACCCCGACCGCTTCACCCTGCAGCCGATGGACATGCGGGACGTGGCGAGCGAGCTCTTCGACCGCGTGCGCGCGGCGTGGGAGGTGCTCTCCGACGACGAGAAGCGCGAGGCCTACATCGGCAAGGTCATCCGCGGCGAGCGATCCGAGGACGAGCAGGCGATGGACCGCGTCCGCAGCATCCTTGACGCCGAGGCCGACTTCAAGCGCGGCGTCGCCGAGCTCACGGCGGGGCGGCTCCCGGCCGCGCACGAGCTGTTCCAGCGCGTGGCCACCGCGGTCCCCGAGGAGGCGGAGTTCTCCGCCTACGCCGGCTTCACCACGTTCCGGCTCCAGCACGGGCGGGACGCCGCCGCCGCCGCCGCGGGCGCCGCGAAGGTCCAGGCCGCGGTCCAGGCGAACGAGAAGCTCGACAACGTCTGGGTGCTCCACGGCACCGTCCTGCGCACCCTCGGCGACGAGGGTGGGGCGCGGTACGCCTTCATCGCCGCGCTCAAGCAGCGGCCGTCCAACCCGGACGCCGCGCGCGAGCTTAAGCGCCTCGACCGGGAGGCCGCGGCGACCGAGTCGGCGTCGGGCGGGTTCTTCTCCCGGTTCTTCGGCAAGAAGTAGCGGCGGGCTACCGCGCGCCTTCCGCGGCCTCGAGCGCGGCGAAGCGCGCGATCACGGCGTCGTACGTGTCGATCGCGTGGCGCACGTACGCCCGCTTCTCCATGTAGGTGCCCGGGTAGAAGCTGCGCTTGAACCCGTGGATCACGATGTCTCGGAGCTGGCGGTGGGTGACGCCCAAGGCGTCGACCGCGACGCGGATCTCGTTGCTGACCGTCGTGTGCGAGACGAGGCGGTTGTCGGTGCAGAGCACGACGGAGAGCCGGTGGTCGAGCATCTGGCGGAGGGCGTGCTCCTTCGCGCTGCCGATGCCGGGGTTGGTCTGGAGGTTGGAGGTGATGCACACCTCCATCGTCACGCGGCGATCCGCGATGAAGTCGGCGAGGCGGCGGGTGTAGGCCTCCTTGTCGGCGATCTTCGGGTCGGTCACGCGCTCGGGCGAGAAGAGCAGGTAGCCGTGGCCGATGCGGTCCGCGTGCAGGAGCGTGATCGCCTGGAAGATGCTCTCGGCGCCGTACGCTTCGCCGGCGTGCACGGTCTTGGGCATGAAGTGAGTGTGGACGTAGTCGTACGCCTCCGTGTGGTCGACCGCGGGGTAGCCGTCTTCCTGCCCGGCGAGGTCGAAGCCGACGACGGGGATGCCGGCCTCGTCCCGGGCCCACACCGCTTCGCGGGCGAGCTCGAGGCTGGCGAGGCCGAAGACCTTGCGGCGCGGCGCCTTGGAGAGCGCGCGCATGAGCTGGCCGTAGTAGGTCGACGCCTGCTCGCTGAAGGCGCGGAGCGCGCAGACGATGAGGCCGTAACGGAAGGGGAGGCCGCCGGGCGGGAGGGTGGCGTTGACCTCCTTCTGGGCGCGGTCCATGCCGGCCTGGACGGCGCGGAGGACGCCGCGGGCGTCGAGTCCGGCGTGCTGGTGGAGCTGCGGGGCGAAGCGCACCTCGACGTAGCGGACGCCCTCGGACCAGTTGTCCAGCGCGAACTCGTAGGCGATGCGCTCGAGGGCCTCGGGGTCCTGCATGACCGCGCAGGTCCAACTGAAGCCGGCGAGGTACTCGCCGAGGTCGGCGTAGCTGGGCTTGAACACGAGCTCGTTCATGCCCTCCTCGGTCTGGGAGGGTAGGGCGACGCCCCGCTCGCGCGCCAATTCGATCAGCGTCGAGACGCGCAACGAGCCGTCGAGGTGGACGTGAAGATCCGTCTTCGGCAGGGCCGCGATGAGGGCGTCCGACAAGGAAGGAAGGGGGAGAGCCGGGGAGGCGACGCCCCCGTTCGGAAGGGCAGGAGGAACGGTGAGCATCCGGGAACCTATCGCGGCCCCTTGATCGCCGCGAGAGTTCCCGCTATACGCGCGGCTCCGGAGAGATAGGACGATGATGCAGCTCCCCCACGAGATGCGCGACGCGCTGGTCGAACAGCTGGACGAGTACTTCGACGCTCAAAGCGGCTCGCCGGACGGGGAGACCGTGGCCGCGTACGTCATCGAGCTCATCGGGACCGTGGCCGAAGAGATGAAGCTGGACGACGGCGTCGAGCTCATCCTCAAGCTCGAGTCGTCCGGCGAGATGGAAGCGTCGCTGCTGGAGCTCCTCGAAGAGGAGTTCGAGAGCAACGACGAGTTCGAGTACACCGGCGAAGAGATCGTCTCCCTGCTGGAGAAGGTCTGCGAGGTCGAGTGGACCACGAAGGACGAAGACGACGCCGACGAGGAAGAAGAGGACGAGGACGAGGACGACCCCGACGGCTTCTTCGACGCCATGGGCGGAGACGACGAGGACGAGTAGGCACGCCGGTCGGCGACGCTGACCGGAGTCCCCGCGGCCGCCGAAGGGCGGCCGTGACCCGCGCGGGCGCTACCGCCCCATGAGCTGGCCGAGCTCCGGCACGTCCAGCCCCAGCTCCGAGAGGAGCAGCGCCGCCGTCTCCAGGCTCACCTTGGTCTTGCCGGCCTTGTTCGTGCGCGCGTCGTAGGCGAAGTCCCGCGCGCCCGAGAAGTCCGCGCCCTTGACCGTGGCGTGGCGCACGAGCGCGCCGCCCATGTCCGACTTGGGGAACCGCGCGTTCGTCAGGTCGCACCCGCTGAAGTCGGCGCCCTGGAGGTTGCAGTCCACCACCTTCAGGCCCTTGAGCCGCATGCCGCCGAACATCGAGTTGTCGAGGCGGCACTGGTCGAAGCTGACGGAGAACGTGAGCTGGTGCGCGGCCGTCCAGTCGACGCCCATCGCGCGGCAGTTGGTGAAGGTCACGTTGGTGAAGCTCGTGCCGGCGACCCCCATCGTGGTGAGCTCGCAGCCGACGAAGACGCAGTCCGTGAAGCGCGTGTCGTAGAAGCGGGCGCCGGTGAACGTGCACTTCTCGAAGCGGCAGCGCTCGAAGCCGGCGCGGCTGACGCGGGCCCCGGGGTGGGAGGCGCCGACGAACTGGACGTCGAGGTGGTCGCCGTCGAGGGGGAGGGTCACGCGGGCTCCTTCGGAGGGGGCGCGGCGTATCGCGGGCCCCCGCGGGCGCCCCGGGCGGCGGCGCGCGAATTCCCGAGACGGAATAGGCCGCGCGCCCGACGAGCCCGACCGTGCCGCACGACCTCCTCCTCTCCAGCGGTTTCCTCGCCTTCGCGCGGCACGTGGGCGTGCTCCAGGCCGTGGAGGCGAGCGGCGTCCGGGTGGACGCGGTCGTCGGCACCTCGTCCGGCGCGCTGGTCGGCGCGCTCTGGGCCGCGGGCGTGCCGGCCGCCGAGCTGGAGCGCCTCGTCGCCACGCGCCGGCCCTTCGACCTGATGGGCTGGCACGCGGCGATCTGGCGCGGCGCCTTCTCGCTCGACCCGCTCGTCGCGTGGCTGGAGGGCCTCCTCCCGTCGACCTTCGCCGACCTCCGCCACCCCCTCGCCGTCGGCGTGGTGGCGCCCGGCGGCGGAGCGGCGCTCCTCCGCGAGGGGCCGCTCGCGCGCGCGGTGGCGGCCTCGTGCGCGATCCCCGGCGTGTTTGCGCCCGTCGAGCTCGGCGGGGCCCGCTACCGCGACGGCGGCGCGGTCGACCGGCTCATGGTCGGCCCCTGGCGCGCGTGGCGCGGCGACCGCCCCGCGATCGCCCACCTCGTCGACCGCACCGGCGGCACCGACGTGGACACGCCGCTCACCGGCCTCGCCGTCATCCGCACGCCGCGCTCAGGCGCGAGCTTCTGGAGCCTCGGCGACGTGGCCGCGGGCGCCGCCCTGGCCCGGGAACGCGCGGAGGGCGTGCTCGCGGAGCTGCGGGCGCCGTGAAAGGCCGCGCGCGGGGCGTAGTCCGACCCGGTCACGTAGGATGTCGCGCCCGCAGGAGCGCGCCGTGGGAGCCGTGATCTTCGTCATGATGCTCGGGGCCGACCGCGCTGGCGGATCGCGCGCGCTGGCCGACCGCGCGCGCTGGCCGACCGCAGTGGGGGTCGCGCTGTTCCCCGTCACGTACCTGTTCCTCGTCGTGTTCGCCTGGTACGGGCCCTACAACACCCTCTGCGAGCTGCGCGACGCGCCGATCGTCGGCGCCGGGGAGGGCGTCGTCCACCGCGAGCACGTCGACGTCGGTGCCGGCGCCGAGGGCCACGCCATCGAAGGCGGCGGCGCCGAGCGCGGCGTCCGGGCCCGAGAGGGGGAGCGCGACCGCGAGCGTGGGGCGCGGCGGGACCGCCTCCGCCGGAGGTTTCGCGCACGCCAGAAGCCAGAACCAGAACATTCCGCCCGCCCCGGAGTCAGGATAGGGGAAGAGGCGCCTGGCGAGATGAAACCCTTCCTTACATCGGTCTTGCCTCTCCTCCGAAGAGGCCTTCCCCTGGGCGCCCTGGCCCTCGCGCTCCTTGTCGGTCCGGCCCGCGCCGGGGCGGAGTCGGTGGCCCCGGCCGCCGCGCCCGCGCCCGCCGCCGCTGGGGACCCGATCCCCACCCTCGAGCGCGCGCTCGCCTACGTGCAGGCCCGCCTCGGCTCGGGGAACGACGGCTCGGGGAACAACGGCGCGGGGAACGACGGCGCGGGGGCGGCCGCCGCCTACCACGTCGCCTACGCCCTCACCGAGCGCCGCGCCGTGACCCTCCAGGGCACGCACGGCGCCACCGCCGGCGTCGCGCGCGACCACGACCGCATGGCTGACGTCGACGTGCGCGTCGGCTCCATGGCGCTCGACAACACCCACAAGATCCGCGACGCGTCGTGGTGGTCGGAGGAGTCCCGGCCGACCCTCATCGCCCCCCTGACCGACACCGGCACCGCGCTGTACGAGCTGCTCCTGCGCGGCACGGACGACCTCTACCGCGCCGCCCGCCGCCGCCTCATCAAGGTGCGCGCGAACACCGCGGTCAAGGTGGAGCGCGAGGACCTCTCGGACGACTTCTCCGCCGCCCCCAAGGTGGTCGACATCGGCGCGCTCCCCCCGCTCGCCATCGACGAGGAGAAGTGGGGCGCGTGGGTGAAGGACGCCTCGGCGCTCTACCTGCGCTACCCCTCCGTGCACGACAGCGCCGTGCAGATCGTGGCCAGCGACAACCGCCGCTGGCTCGCGACGAACGAAGGCACCCGCATCGCGGACGGTCGCTACCACCTGCGCGTCGCGACGTGGGCCACCACCACCGCCGACGACGGGATGAAGCTCCAGGTCTACGACTACGTGGACGTCGCCTCGGTCGACCACCTCCCCGACCGCACGAAGCTCCTCGCGATGGTGCAGGGCGCGGCCGAGCGCCTCACCGAGCTGCGCAGCGCCCCGCTCGTCGAGCCCTACGCGGGCCCCGCCATCCTCCGCGGGCGCGCCGCGGGCGTGTTCTTCCACGAGATCTTCGGCCACCGCATCGAGGGCCACCGCCAGAAGGACGAGGACGAAGGCCAGACGTTCACCTCCCGCGTAGGCCAGCCGATCCTGCCGGCCTTCCTCTCCGTCGTGGACGACCCGACCCTCTCCCACCTCGGCGACATCGACCTGAACGGCGCCTACCGCTACGACGACGAGGGCGTGCCCGCCCAGCGCGTGACCCTCGTGGAGAAGGGGATCCTCCGGAACTTCCTCCTCTCCCGCTCGCCCATCGCGAACTTCCCCACCTCCAACGGCCACGGCCGCCGGCAGCCCGGCAACGCCGTCGTCGCGCGCCAGGGCAACCTCATGGTCGAGGCCGCGCAGACCATCCCCTACGCCGCCCTCCGCGCGCGGCTCCTGGACGAGGTCAGGAAGCAGGGCAAGCCCTTCGGCCTCGTGTTCGACGACATCTCCGGGGGCTTCACCTTCACCGGCCGCGCCGAGGTCAACGCCTTCAGCGTGCAGCCCGTGACCGTCTGGAAGGTCTTCCCCGACGGCCGGCCCGACCAGCTCGTGCGCGGCGTGGACCTCATCGGCACCCCCCTCACGACGTTCGCGCGCATCATGGCCGCGGCCGACGACCGCGACGTGTTCAACGGCATGTGCGGCGCGGAGAGCGGCTGGGTGCCGGTGTCGGCGTCGTCCCCGAGCCTGCTCGTCGGAGAGGTCGAGGTACAACGCCACGAGAAGGAGAACGACCGCCCGCCGCTCCTCGTGGCGCCGGTCGTCCCCGCGGCCCCCACCTCCGCCCCGGTGGGGACCCGATGATCGCCCTCCTCGCGCTCTCGGCGGCCCTCGCCGCCCCCGTCGTCACCGCCGTCGCGTCCGACCCCGCTGCCGGCCCCGTGACCGCCGCCGTCCCCGTGGTGCAGTCCGCCCTCGCCGCCGAGCTCGGCCGCGGCATGGAGGGCCTGCGCCTCCCCGACGCGCCCGCCCCCTCGCTCATCGCCTACGACGTTCTCGACGGGCAGGTCCTCGACGCCTTCGCCGAGCAGGGCGCGCTGGTGTCCTCCGGCGCGGACCCCTACCGCAACCTCCGCGTGGAGGTGCGCGTCGGCACGCCCACCTTCGACTCGTCCAACTTCAGCGCCTTCGGCGAGCCCGACGGCGTCATCCAGCGCCGCCTCCCCCTCGAGGACTCGCCGCTCGCGCTCCGCCGGGAGATCTGGCTCGCGACGGACGCCGCGTACAAGAACGCGGTGGAGCAATATTCAAGGAAGGAAGCGGCACGTAGGGACGATCCGACGCCGCGCGCCGCCGACTGGACGGTCACGCCGCCGGTCGTCGCCACCGTGCCCGGTCCGGCGATCGCGCCCACGGAGCGCGCCGCGCTGGAGGCGCTCGTCGCCGGGCTCTCGGGCGAGCTCGCGACCTTCCCCGACGTGGAGATCGCCCAGGCGATCGCGCGGGATTGGCAAGGCCAACGCCTCGTGTTGACGAGCGAGGGCACCCGGCTCTGGACGCCCACCGGCTACACCGTGGTCCGCGTCGAGGGCACCGCGCGCCTGCCGGACGGCTCCACCACGACGGACGCGCGCACCTGGGTCGTCCGCAGCCTCGCGGACCTCCCGCCGCACGAGGAGCTCGTCGCGAGCGTGCGCGAGCTCGGAACGTGGTTGACCGGCCTGAAGACCGCCCCGGTCGAGGAGGACTACCTCGGCCCCGTGCTCTTCGAGGGCACGGCCGCCACCGAGCTGTTCTCCCAGCTCCTCGCGGCGGAGGTCGTCGGCACGCCGCCCATCGGGTCCGACAGCGGCGGCATGGTCGACATCGGCGGCGCCCCCACCGCGCGCATCGGCCGGCGGCTCCTGCCCGCGGGGTGGTCGATGGTGGACGACGCCACGACCAGCGCCCCCGTGCTGGGCAAGTACGCCTACGACCAGGAGGGCGTCGCGCCCACCCGCGTGGAGCTCGTGGAAGACGGCGTCCTCCGGGCGTTGTTGATGTCGCGCATCCCGCGCAAGGACCTCGCCGCGAGCACCGGCCACGGCCGCTCCCTCGGCGCCGACCGCCGCAGCGCCGTGCCCGCCGTCGTGACGATCACCCCGCGCAAGCTCGTGTCCGACGCGCGGTTGCGCCGCGCCGGCCTCCGCCTCGCCGCGCAGACCGGCCGCGACTACCTCCTCGTCGTGCGCGCGCTCACCCCGCCCGCCCTCGTGGAGAACCTCGAGGTCGGCATCTCCGGCGAGGGCCCGATGACCGGCCTGACCGCCCCCTACGAGGCCTACCGCCTCTACGCGGACGGCCACACCCAGCCCGTGCGCGCCCTGCGCTTCTCCGGCGTAGATCGCCGCGTGTTGCGCGACATCGCCCTCGCCGGCCCCGGCGCCGGCCCGGTCGACATGCTCGACGGCCCCCCGGGCCCCGCGCGCTACCAGATCGGCCCCACCGGCGGCCTCACCGCCACCTGGGACGTGCCCGCCGTGCTGATCACCGAGCTTGAGCTGGCTGGCGGCGGCGGCGGCGAGCCCAGGGCGCTGCCGATGCCGGTGCGGGGGGCGACCGCCGCGAAGTGACAGGGCACGGTGCGGGGGGCTCCTCGTCTGGGCGGCCCGGCGGCCCCGGGCGGCCGCCGTCGCGCTCCTCCGGGCTCGCTGCGCT
>CAJBVW010000338.1 GCA_903959175.1 uncultured Pseudomonadota bacterium | reverse complement strand
CTCCTCGCGCTCGTGGCGGCCGCGCAGCAGGGCAGCGAGCACCCGCTCGGCGGCGCGGTCGTGCGCGCGGCAACGGCGCGAGGCCTCGTGGTGGCGCCCGTGAGCCGCTTCCAGGCGCTCCCCGGGCGCGGCGTCGAGGCCGAGGTCGGCGGGCGCGCGCTCCTCGTGGGGAGCCGGCGCCTCCTGCTCGAGCGCGACGTCGACATGGGGCCGCTCGCGGCGCGAGCCACCGCCCTCGAGGCCGAGGGCAACACCGTGATGTGGGCCGCCGAGGGCACCCGCCTCCTCGGGGCCATCGCCGTGGGGGACCGCGTCCGCGAGGGCGCCGCCGCCGCCGTGGCCCGGCTCCGCGCCGTCGGCATCGACTCCGTGCTCCTCACCGGCGACAACCGCGCCGCCGCCGAGGTCGTCGCGAAGGCCGTCGGCATCACGCGCGTCATCGCGGAGGTGCTCCCGCAGGACAAGGCGCGCGAGATCCAGGCCCTGCGCGGCGAGGGCCGCGTGGTCGCGATGGTGGGGGACGGCGTGAACGACGCCCCCGCGCTCGCCGCCGCGGACGTGGGCTTCGCCATGCCGACCGGCACCGACGTCGCCAAGCACACCGCGGGCGTCACGCTCATGCGGCCGGACCCGCGCCTGGTGCCCGACGCCATCTCGGTGAGCGTCGCGACCACCCGCAAGATCCGCCAGAACCTCTTCTGGGCCTTCGTCTACAACGTCGTCGGGCTGCCGCTCGCGGCGTTCGGCTTCCTCACGCCGGTGTACGCCGGCGCGGCGATGGCGCTCTCCAGCGTGAGCGTCGTGACCAACGCGCTCTTGCTGCGACGGTGGCGGCCCTCCCGGGGGGCGTAGCGGGGGTTTGGGCAACCGCGACCGAGCCCCCCTGCCCCCAGACCTTCAGAACCCGCCCGCCGCGCAGACGAGCTCGGTGTCGCGGTCGAAGTCCTCGAAGCCGTTCATCATGAGGTTCTGGACGCCGGCGCTCTCGTCGGGGAGGGTCGCGCTCTCGAGGTCCCGCCACACCGCGTAGATGTGGATGGAGGTGTCACCGTCCGCCAGCATCACGTCGAGCTGGTAGTCCTGGTCGAAGTAGTCGCCGCCCTCGGCCACGAACACGGCGGGGGAGGGGAGGTGGGCGCGATCGACGACGACGCGGGTGGCGTCCTCCGTGGCGGGGACGCCGCGTAACCCGCCCAGGATCACCGCCGTGTACTCGGAGAGCACGGGCTTGACCGTGTAGGTGGTCTCCCACTCGAGCGAGGCGGACGTGCGGGCCTCGTAGTCCTCGATGGAGTTGAGGTACACCCGGGAGTAGTCGATGTAGGACTCCTCGCCGGTGGCCGACTCGTACAGGCCCTCCTGGTCGAGGGCGTAGCGCACGCGCTCCATGTCCTCCAGCGAACAGTCGACCGGCCCGGCGACGTAGATGCCGGTCGCGTTGGCGGGATCGGCGGGCACGGCCATCTCCACCACGCCCTGCTCCTCCGTCGTGAGGAGGCTGACGGTCCCGCGCGTGGGCTCGGTGATGAGCGGACGGAGGTTGTCCGCGGCGGCGCGGAGCTCCTCCTCGGTAGCGGTGTCCCGGTTCACGAAGAACCAGTGGAGGAGGGCGTCGAGGTCGGTCGGCGCCTCTTCCGGCGGGCCGGCGCAGGCGAGGAGCGTGAGGAAGAGCACCTACAACCCGAGGATATAGCGCATGACGGCGGGGCCGCGGCCGTCGAGGTTGGCGGCCGTGCGCCAGCTCGAGAAGACGACGCGGCCGTCGTCCGGGGCGAACGAGACGAGGAGCGGGACGCTGTCCGCGGTGCTCTGCTCGGTGCCCTCGCGGTAGCCGACGTCGCTCGCCTTCTGGTAGACGGTGACGTCGTCGCCCACGCTGTCGATGAGCGGCCAGGTGTCGAGGTCGAAGCTCACGTCCACGCGGTCACCGCCCACGGCCGCGACCAGATCGTCGTCGACGAGGGTGGATCGGAGGGTGGCGGGTTCGCCGAGCTGGGCGGCGTCGGGCTCCTCGTCGTCGCCGAGAAAGTCGATGCGGTCGGGCCAGCAGAGCTCGACCACGTCGTACGACCAGTCGGACGCGTACACGAAGCCGCCCGCGGACACGTAGTCACGCACGGCGGTCTTCACGGCGGCGACGGTACCGGCGGTGTCGCTGCCGTCGGTGTCGTAGATGACGTCCTCCTCGATGTGGCCGCCCGCGAAGAAGAGCGCGCCGAACTCGGCGAGGTTCTCGGGGTCCGAGAGGAACTGGCCGAGGTCGGGGCCGGTCAGGCCGTCGATGAGGTCGTAGTTGGTGACGCCCACCTCGTCGAGGAAGGACTCCCACTCGTCGTAGTTGCCGGTGATGATGGCGACGCGCCCGAGGTCGGCGCCGCACGCGGCGGTGGGGACCTGGACGTCCTCGTTCGAGGGGACCTCGATGTCGAACATGTCGACGATCTCGTTGCCGTATTGCACGTAGATCGTGTAGGTCTGGTCACCGCGGAGCTCGTCGAGCGTCCAGGTGCCGTCGGCCGCGGTGTAGGTCTCGCGGGTGTCGATGAGCTCGTCGGCGTCGTTCACGATGTGGGTGTAGACGACCGCGCCCTCGAGCCAGTTGCCGCTGTTCGCGTCACACGCGCGGCCGACGAGGGAGCTCTCGTAGGTGCCGCCGTAGTCCTTGACGTAGGACACGCCGTTGTCGGACTGGCAGGCGGCGAGGAGGGCGAAGAGGGCGAGGAAGGAGGTACGCATCACGAGCCGCTCCCGGGGACGACGACGTAGATGTCGAGGGTGTCGAGGAGGACGGCGCCGTCCCCGAGGACGTTGAGGGTGACGAGGAAGATCTGGTCTTCGGCCTGCGCGGCCACGGCGCCGCGGAAGTTCAGGGTGAACTCGACGGTCTCGCCGTCGGGAGACCCGGACATCTCGTAGCGGTCGGGCTCGATGCTGGCGACGAAGCCGTTCTCGTCGCCCGCGACCTCGAGGGAGACGCGGTCGAACTGGACGGAGCCGACGGCGTCGGTGATGGCGTTCACGATGGTCGAGCGGAGCGTGGAGCTCGAGCCGGACCAGGTGAACATCAGCTTGTCGTCGGCGGTGCCGTCGCCGTCGGTGTCGGCGAGGGAGCCGGTGCGCTGGGCGAGCGTGTTGCCCTGGGAGACGGCCTCGGAGCCGTTGACGCTGATGCCGATGAGGAGGGCGCCGATGTCGCCCGCGGCGGTCACGACGTCGCTCATGCCGGCGTCACCGGGGCAGCCGCCGGGGACGCTGGAGAGGGACGCGTTGCTCGAGTCGGCGTCGCGGAACTGGGCGTCGGTCGCGTAGACGATGATGGGGAGCGAGTAGTCGCGGAAGCCGAAGCCGCCGACGGTGCCGGTGCCGGTCCCGTTGGAGAACTCGCCGCCGGCGCCGTTGAAGGGGTCGGAGCTGGAGGCGAGGAAGGGCTTCACATCCGTGTTGGAGGTGTAGCGCCCGTCACAATTCATGTCGTAGCCGACGCCGGTGAGCCCCTGGTAGATCGCCTCGATCGTGCTCTCCGGGGTGTCGTTGCCGGAGTGGATGCGCAGGCCGGAGAGCGCCGACTGGACGGTGGAGGTGTTCGAGGTGATCTGCTGGACGAGCTCGAAGGGCTTGTCGACGCCGGCGGTGCCGTGGGAGCCGTCCGCGTAGTCGTCGTAGGACGCGACGCCGTACTGGGCGTCCGGCAACGTGGTCGAGAGCTCCGACACGATGCGGGAGAACTCGCCCGACATGCCGGAGAGCGTGCTGCTCATCGAGCAGGTGGTGTCGATGAGGAAGCCGACGTCGCCCATCTGGACCGAGAGGGAGAATTCGAAGGTCTCCTCGACGGAGGTGCGCTCGGGGACGGTCACGTAGAAGCCCGAGATGATGGAGCTCTCGTCCATCGGGTCGGTGCCGGCCGCGACCTCGGCGCCGTCGGTGAAGCCGTCCCCGTCGGAGTCGTCGTCGTACGGATCGAAGCCGGAGGCGGCCTCGTCGGCGTCGGAGAGGCCGTCGCCGTCGCTGTCGCTGTCGGCGAAGTCGTAGGTGCCGTCGCCGTCGGTGTCGTTGGGCTCGCCGCCGCGGCCGCGCTCGACGGAGTCGGGGAAGCCGTCGCCGTCGGAGTCGTCGTCCAGGTAGTCGGGGGTGCCGTCGCCGTCGGCGTCGCGCGGGGCGTCCTCGAAGGCGGAGGTGCCGCTCTCGTAGCGGTCCTCGACGCCGTCGCCGTCGGAGTCTTCGTCGAGGTAGTCGGCGGTGCCGTCGCCGTCGGAGTCGGGCGTCGCACAGTCGGCGCCGATCTCCCAGAGGTCTTCGATGCCGTCCCCGTCGTCGTCGAGGTCGGAGAAGGCCTTGATCCCGTCTCCGTCGAGGTCGGCCTTCGGCTCGTCCGCGTCGTTGACGCAGTTGCCGTCGGCGTCGAGGTCGCGGAAGTCCTTCTCGCCGTCGCCGTCGGTGTCCCAGGGGAGGGTCAGCGGGTCGGCGTCGCCTGCCTCGTCGATGTCGAGGACGGTGTCGCCGTCGGAGTCGTCGTCGAGGTAGTCGACGGTGCCGTCGGCGTCGCTGTCGGTGGATGTCTCGCCGTCCTCGGCGTCCACGGGGTCGACGTAGCCCTCGTGGAGGTCGACGATCGTGTCCCCGTCGCTGTCGACGTACTCGATGATGACGGGCTCGTCTTTGCCGCCGGGCCCGGAGCCGGAGCACGCGGAGAGGAGCACGAGCGAGAGGATGCCAGTACGCGGCATGGGGGGGGCTCCGATGGGGGGAGTTCAGTGTAGTTGAACTCGCCCCGCGTGGCGCGGTCGCGGCTGTGATTCCTGCCTCCAGCGTCCGCGAGGGCTTCGCGGACGCGCGAGGGTCGAGGGACGTGACAGCCGCGGATACCTGCCTTCTACCTGCAGTTCACCGCGATTCTGCGCGTCACGACCTACCGCCGATGCCGTTGGTGCGGCCCGATTCGGGCGCGGCGGCCTTCGCCCGGTGGCGCCGGCGCGGCTCCTCGGAGGCTGAGCCCCCGAGGCCTACTTCCCGCCGGTGCCCGTCGCGGGGGCCGCCGGAGCCTCGGTCGGAGCCGGGGTGGCCGTGCCGGTCGGGGCGGCGGTGGGGGCCGCCGGCGCGGCGGTCGGCGCAGCGGGAGCCGGCGCGGCGGGAGCCGT
>CAJBVW010000337.1 GCA_903959175.1 uncultured Pseudomonadota bacterium | reverse complement strand
CTGGCAAACCTGCTGCGGGAAGAGTGCGTCTACAAGCGTCAGAAAAGTCTGGAGTACCGGATCGAGCACGCTCGTATGCCCGAGCTGTGGACGATCGAGACCTTCCCGTTCGACCAGCAGCCCGCCGTGTCCGCGCCCGTCGTCAAGCTGCTCGCGGGATTGGACTTCGTCGCCACCGGCCACAACCTCGTGTTCATCGGGCCCGCGGGCGTCGGGAAGACGGGGCTGGCGACGGGCATCTTGTACAGGGCGCTGGTCAACGGGTACCGCGGACGCTTCATCCGAGCGCAGGATCTGTTTGATGAGATCAACGCTTCCCTACTGGATCGTTCGAGTCGTCGCGTGCTGAACGAGCTGTGTGGCTACACGCTGTTGTGCATCGACGAGCTCGGCTACCTGAACCTGAAGCCGGAGCAGACCAACATCTTCTTCAAGCTGATGGAGGAGCGCTACACGGCGAAGAAGCCCACGATCATCACGACCAACCTCGACTTCGAGCAGTGGTACGACTTCCTCGGCCAGAAGGCCATGGTCCAGGCGCTGCTCGACCGCGTCCGGCATCGCTGTCACACCGTTCGCATCGACGGCACCACGCTCAGGAGCCCCACCGGCTGACCCTTCGCCCGAGAGGGCAACCCTCTGTTCGCGACGCTGACGGCGCCGTGGATGGCACCCAGCCCGGCAGGAGTAGCGTCCTGCCGGGCTCTGGGCGTTTTCCCGTCGCTCCGCCTCCGGCTCCATGGATGGCACCCAAGATCCCCACCGGTGCTCCAAGACCGGGTCGGCCCAGCCGCAGACCTGGAATCCGAGAATCAGATCGCGATCCCTGGGCGGTCCTGATCTGGCGGGCAGAGGTGGATCAGATCTGGGGGGGCGCCGAAGAGACGTGGGCCGCGCCGCGCCGCGGGCTGAAGCGGCGGCGGACGGCGCCGCGCCGCGGGGCCAGACGTGGGCCGCGCCGCGCCGCGGGGTTCGGGACGCCCGATCCCCGGCGCGTTGTCTCCCCGCGGGGGGCATAGGCACCCCCTATGCCCCCCGCCAGGAGACTCGCGTCGAACCAAGCCCCTTCGTTGGAGACAACGGGGCGTGCGTAATGCACTTACGATGCACTACGGCACGGACAAACGCCCGTTATTCGAGGGCGCGCGCGGCCGGTTGGGGCGCCGAAGGGGTTCACCGGGCGCACAAGCCCCGGTTTTGTCTACTTTGAGGGGGCTTGGGTCGACCGGAGTCTCCTCTCGGCGGGCATAGGTACCCCCTATGCCCCCCGAAAGGAGACTTTCCCGTCTCGGGGGCGGGCCGCACCCACGCGCCCGGTCGTGCGCCGGCGCCAAACCCACGCGCCCAGCCGTGCGCCGACGCCAACGCCCGCGCCGACGCTCGCGCCAGGGGGACCGGAGGTCGGACGCCGTCCGCGGCGGCCGGTCCCCGACCGTCCGCGGGCGGGACCGAGCGCGCAGCGCGAGACCGGAGGGCACCCGCCCGACGCCGTCCGCGGCGGCGGGGGCGCCCGGCCGAGCGATCAGGTGGTGATCACCCGGTCGAACGACATCCAGCGGCGGAGCAGGGTTTTCGTCATCTCGCCGTTCATCGCCATGTTGGCGGCGGTGGTGCCCATCTTGACGTAGTTCGCCGCGTGCGCCGCCTGGATGATGGGCCAGGGGTGCTTCTTGAGGAACTTCGACTTCGAGAGCGGCTTGAGCGCCGCGCGGGGCACGAAGGGCTTGGAGAGGAGCTGGGTCAGGGCGATCCAGAAGGTGTCCTCGACCGGGCGCGGATACTCGAGGTTGATCCGGTGCTGGTAGAAGGTCTTGGTGGCCGTGCCCTCGATGTCGTACTCGCTGATGAGGCCGGACTCGAGGAGCTTGTGGTTGAGCTCGGAGCCCGGGAACACCGTCATCGAGAACAGGTACAGGTCGAACGGGTGGGGGAACTGCGAGATCATGTCGAAGAGCTTGGCCTTGTCCTCGTCGGTCGAGACCGGGTCGTCGAAGATGAGCTGGAAGTGGCCCTTGATCCCGAGCTTGTGGAACAGGTTCGCGATGTCGCCGATGGTGTTGTTCTTCACCCGGCGGTCGTACAGGTGGCCGGTGACGCGCTCGGACGACTGGACGCCCATGTAGACGTTGACCAGGCCGGCGTCGCGGAGGCGCGTCATGCGGTCCTCGTTGACGAGCTTCGGCTCGATGAAGACCTCGAACGGCAGGCCCACGTCACGCGGGTAGCGCTCGCAGAAGTCGTCCAGCCAGTCGGCCTGGAAGTTGAACACCTCGTCGTCGAAGCGGATGCGCTTGAAGCCCCAGTGCGAGCGGGCCTGCTTGATCTCTTCCACCATGGAGGCCGGCGACCGCACGCGGAACCACTTCTGGCCGGGGTAGACGTCCTTCTTGTAGGTCGAGTTGTAGCAGTAGCTGCACTTGTAGATGCAGCCGCGACTGCCCATCATCTGGAACACCGGGTCCCCGTGCATGGGGTCACCCTTACTGATGTTCTTGCCCCAGATGAAGTACTTGTGGTCGTGCGTCGTGTAGTCGCGGTACTGCAGGGTGTCGAGGTTCTCGATCAGGGGCCGCAGCTTGTTCTTGCGGACGCCGTCCTCGCCGAGCTGGAACATCATGTTCCCGGTCTCGTAGAGCTCGTCGCCGGTCTGGAGGCGGTTCGCGAACTCGAGCAGCGCGAGCTCGCCCTCGCCCTGGAGCACCATGTCGGCGTCCTGGACGCAGGTGCTGCCGACGAGCGTGGGGTGCATGCCGCCCCAGAGCACGGCGAGATCCAGCGTTTCGTGGATGTGCTCCGTCAGGATGCGCGCGGCGTTGTAGTACGCGCTGGCCCGGATGGAGATGCAGACGACGTCGAGCTGTTCGTCCTTGATGACCTTGATCAGCGAGGCGAGCTCGCTGTCCTTCGCGGGATCGAGGTGGTTGGACACCCAGTCCTTGAAGTAGATCTCGGCGACGTGGTGGCCGGCGTGGCGGAGCGTACCCGAGAGGATGCGGACGGCGTTGTTCTCCACGTCGTACATGGAGACGATGCCGACGCGGGGACCACGGCCCTTGGCGCGCGAGACGAGACGTTCGATCCGTTCATTCATGGTCGTGCCTGTCGGGGAGTGTAGGGTAGCATCCGCTACGCGGTGAGGGAGCCCCGGACGTGTCGGAAGCGCTACACAAGATCGGATCCGCGGCCTCCCATCTGGGTCCTGGCGGTGCGGAGCGCGCGCGGGCGGGCGGCGACGCCGGGGGGCGCCCCGGGGATCGCGCTGCGCGTATCGGCGCCCTCGCCCTGCTGATTGCCGCGGCGGCCTCCGCGTGTGACGGCGGCCGCGCCCGCACGGACGCGCCATCGGGGGTCATCCTCGTGAGCCTCGACACGCTCCGCGCGGATCGGCTCGGCGCCTACGGGAGCACGCGCGGGTTGACGCCGAACCTCGACCGCTTCGCCGCGGAGGCCGTCGTCATCGAGGAGGCGTATGCGCAGGCGAACGAGACGCTCCCCAGCCACGCTTCGCTGTTCACGTCGCGCTACCCGGACGAGCTCGGGGTGCTCGACGGCGCGCTCGACGGCGTGGCCGGCCCGGGCTTCGTGCCGCGGGGAGACGCGCCGACGCTGGCCGCCGCGTTCCACGCCGCCGGCTGGCAGACCGCGGCGTTCGTGGCCGGGGGGCACCTCTCGCGGGCGTTCGGGTTGGACGCGGGCTTCGGCACCTACGACGACACCGCGGCGTGGGGGTCGCTGCGCGACACGGGGCCGCGGGCGCTGGCGTGGCTGGACGCGCGCGCGGCCCCCTCGACCGGGGACGCCGCGCCGTTCCTCCTGTTCGTGCACGCGTACGACACGCACGATCGCTACCTCAAACCGCCCCCGTTCGGCTACTCCGTGGCAGACGCCGCCTACACCGGGCCCGGCGCGGCGGCGGGGCGCGTGCCCGGCGGGAGCACGCGGGTGGTGGGGCGCTACCTCGCGAGCAGCGTGGAGGCGGTGGGGCGCGGCGCGGCGCTCCGGTCCCGCTTCGACCCCGACGACGGGCTCCTCGCGACGGACCCCGGCGCCCGGCCGCTGGCGGACGCCGACATCGCCCACCTCGCGGCGCTCTACGACGGCGCCACCGCCTGGATGGACGCGTGCTTCGGCCTGTTCATGGCGGGGCTGGAGGCGCGCGGGCTGCTGGAGGACGTCGTGATCGTCGTGCTGTCCGACCACGGCGAGGAGCTAGGCGAGCACGGGGCCTTCGAGCACCGCACGCGCCTCTCGGACGAGACGCTGCATGTGCCGCTGATGGTGCGGCTCCCCGGCGGTGCGCACGGCGGCACGCGCGTGGGCGGCCTGACCGCGCTGCTCGACGTGGCGCCGACCGTCCTCGACCTGGCGGGGGTGTCGACGCCGGCCGGCGCGCGGGGAACGTCGTTGAAACCCGCGTTGTTCGGTGCCGCTCGGAGCGCGCGGCCCGCGGTCTTCAGCGAGGGCCAGCTCCGGCTGCTCTCCGCCCGCGGCCCGGGCGCGCGCCTGACCGCAGACGGCATGAGCACCGACAACCCGCGCGGGCCCGAGCTGCTCGCGGTGGCGCCGGTGGACGGCGTGTCGCTCACCCTCACCGGAGACCCCGCCGAGGCCGACGCGCTGCGCGCGGCGCTCGTGGGGTGGCGGCGGGACGTGTCGCCATGATCCTCCTGTTCTTCGCGTGTGCGGCGCCCCCGGCGTGGACCGACGACGGCGCGCTGGCCCCGCACCTCGCGCGCCTCGACGCCGACGGCGACGGCCGCGTCACCGCTCCCGAGTACGCCCGTACGCGTCGGGAGGGGGCTCCGTTTGCGACCGCCGATCTGGACCGCGACGGCGCGCTCGGCGCCGGGGAGCTCGCGTGGTTGGTCCGCGCCCAGGACCCCGCCACCTTCGACGGGGAGGCTGCGCCCGCCGCGATCGTCGGCGCCGCGGTCCCCGAGAGCGCCGCGCGCCCGCCGGCCGGGGAGGCCCGCCACGTCCAGGAGCTCCTCGTGTGGATGGGCGACGCGCTGCGCGCCGCCGGGCGCCCCGCGCCGTCCACCGGCGCGGTCGAGGCCGCGATCCTGAGCGGGCGGTTCGACAGCCCGGAGACGGCGGCGGTGCTCGCGGCCCTGCGCCCGGAGTGGGAGGCGCAGGGGTGGCGCTGGCCCGAGGACTGAGTCGGGGGGGGGCGGACCCCATCCTTCATCACTTGGAACAGCCGGCGCCGCCCCGTTGAAAATCATTCATTGAAAACACCTCGACGCGGGGCTACGCTCCCGCCATGGCTCGTACCGCCGCCCTCGACGCCCGCCGCGCCCAGCTCCTCACCGTCGGGAAGCAGATCTTCTCCGGGCGCGCCTACGACGCCGTGTCCACCGAGGAGATCGCCGCCCAGGCCGGCATCTCCATCGGCCTGCTCTACCACTACTTCGCGAACAAGAAGGGCTTCTACGTCGCGACGATCCGCGCCGCCGCGGACGACCTCCTCGCCGCCGTCCGCTTCCCGCACGGCCTCGCGCTCGCCGAGGCGACCCCCCTCGCGGTCGCCAGCTTCCTCGACTTCGTCGAGACGAACGACGCGCTCTACACCGCGCTCATGCGCGGCGGCGTGGGCGCGGACAACGAGGTCCACGCCATCCTCGAGGAGGTGCGCGTGACCATCATGGCGCGCGTGTTCGACGCCGCCGCCGTCACCCCGACGCCGTCGCTGCGCCTCCAGCTCTACGGCTGGCTCGGCCTCGTCGAGTTCTCGGCGTTGCGCTGGCTCACCCACCGCGAGGTCAGCCGCGACGAGCTGCTCGGCCTCATGCTCGCCGCCGTCCCCCCCACGCTCCTCGAGGCACAGGCATGAACAGGTTCCTCCTCGTATTCGTCCCGCCGGCCGTCCTCACGCTCGCCGCCGCCCTCGGCGGGTGGGCGGAGCTGTTGCCCCTGCTCGTCCTCTTCGTGGCGGTCCCGGCCCTCGACCAGGTCG
Source organism: uncultured Pseudomonadota bacterium (assembly GCA_903959175.1). Classification (GTDB taxonomy): domain Bacteria; phylum Myxococcota_A; class UBA796; order UBA796; family SXON01; genus CAJBVW01. The sequence goes on along the minus strand of CAJBVW010000337.1, from coordinate 927 downwards.
TCCCCCTCGACCACGACAACGCCCCCGGCGCCCGCTGGCTGCGCGCGCTCCCCTTCGCGTTCGTGCCGGCGCACCTCGCCGCGCTGGCCTACGCGCTCACGCGCATCACCTCCGGCGACCTCGCTCCCGTCGAGCAGCTCGGCCTCGTCGTGGGTGCCGGCATCACGACGGCAACTGCCATCAACGTCGCCCACGAGCTCATGCACCGCGCCGGCCGCGTCGAGCAGGCGCTGTCCGCCGTGATCATGGCCACCGCGACCTACACCCACTTCTGCGTCGAGCACGTGCAGGGCCACCACAAGCACGTCGGCACCCCGCGCGACCCCGCGACCTCCCGCGACGGCGAGTCGCTCTACGCCTTCCTGCCCCGCACCCTCCTCGGCGGCCTGCGCTCGGCCTGGGCCATCGAGGCGGCGCGCTCGGGCGTCGGTACGCGCAACCGTCTGCTCCGCTACGCGCTGGCCCAGGTGGGGCTGATCGCGGGCATCGCAGCGGTGTGGGGCGGCGTGGGTGTCGCCGCGTTCCTGGGGCAGTCGGCGATCGCCGTCGTCATGCTGGAGACCATCAACTACATCGAGCACTACGGCCTCGTGCGCGCCGAGACCGCGCCGGGCCGCTACGAGCGCGTGCTGCCGCGCCACTCGTGGAACTCGAGCCACCGCGTCTCGAACGCGATGTTGCTCAACCTCGCGCGGCACTCCGACCACCACGCCTTCGCCGCGCGCGCCTTCCCCGACCTGCGCCACTACGACGACGTGCCACAGCTCCCCGGCGGCTACAGCGCCATGTTGATGCTCGCGACGGTGCCGCCGCTGTGGTTCCGCGTGATGGCGCCGCGGGTGGCGGGGGCCCGGGGGGTCTGATCCGGCCTCGGCCGGGCGCGTCCCCCGGCGCGGACGCCGGCGGCCGGCCTCCTCTGGGCTCGCG
>CAJBVW010000336.1 GCA_903959175.1 uncultured Pseudomonadota bacterium | reverse complement strand
GTGCCTTCGGCGCGCGGTTCACGGGGTTCGCGGGGAGGACGCGGCTCGCGCGGCTCGCCCGTGCCTTCGGCGCGGGGTTCACGGGGCGGACGCGGCTCGCGCGGGGCGTCGGTGCGCTCGGCGCGGGGCTCGCGGGGCTCGCGGGGCTCACGGGGCTCACGCGGAGCGTCCGTACGCTCGGCGCGGGGCTCGCGGGGCGGGCGTTCGCCGCGGTCGTTGCGGTCGCCGCGGGGGGCGTCGCTGCGGACCTCGCGGGGCGCGTCGGAGCGGGCTTCGCGAGGGGAATCACCACGAACTTCCCGGGGGGCGTCGGAGCGGCCGCCGTCACGGGGGGCGTCGGAGCGGGCCTCACGGGGGCGATCACGGTCACGGCCGCGGTCGTCGCCGCGGGGGCGGTCGTCGCGGGGGCGATCCCGATCGCGGTCACGGGGGCGATCGCGGTCGCGGCCACGGTCGTCGCGGGGGCCGCGATCGCCGCGATCGTCACGCGCCTCTCCGGAGGCGTTCTCGCCACCGCCCTCGGCCTCTTCGGCTGCAGCGGCGCGGCGCGCCTGGTCCCACTGGAAGAAGCCGCGCAGGGCCACCGCGAGCACCTGATCGGCGTCGGGGCGCTCCTTGATGGCCTTGACCACGTCGATGTAGGCCTCGTACGCCATGGTGCCGGCGGCCGTCTTCAGGGCGCGGGCGATGCGGTCGGCCTGGAGCTTCTTGCTCTCGTCGGGGGTCGGGAGGTGCTTCACCTCGAACAGGATCTTGTGCTGGCGCTCGAGCGTGAGGCGCGTCGAGAAGTCGGCGCCGCCGGCGAGGGTCAGCGCGATGCCCGTCTTGCCGATGCGCCCGGTGCGGCCACAGCGGTGCATGTAGACGTTCGGATCGTCGGGGAGCGCGTAGTTGATGACGTGCGAGAGGTCCGAGATGTCGATGCCGCGGGCCGCCACGTCCGTCGCGACGAGGTACTGCACGGCGCCGGCCTTGACGCGGGCCATCACCTTCTCGCGGCGGTTCTGGGCGAGCTCGCCGCTGATCATCTCGACGCCGATGCCCTGGCGGTCGAGGAAGGAGTAGACGGTGTTCACGTCCTCCCGGGTGTTGCAGAAGATCAGCGCCGACGCGGGCCGCTCGAGCTCGATGAGGTCGATGAGGGCGCGGGCCTTGTGGTAGTCGGGGCTGGTCTCGTACAGCACGTGCGCGATGTTCGAGACGTTCTCACCGTCGACCGAGAGGTAGATCTCCTCCGGATCCTTCAGGTAGTTCCGGATGAGGCCCTTGATCGACTCGTTGATCGTGGCGCTCACGAACAGGTTCTGGCGCGACTTCGGCGTGCGGTCGAGGATCTTGCGGACATCTTCGAGAAAGCCCATCGAGAGCATCTCGTCGGCTTCGTCGAGGACGGCGAAGGAGACCGCCGACAGGTCGAGGTTGCCGCGCTTGATGTGGTCGAGGATGCGGCCGGGGGTGCCGACGACGATCTCGCAGCCGTCGCGGAGTGCCTGCTCCTGGGCGGGGAACCCGACGCCGCCGTAGATCGCGGCGATGCGGAGGTCCTTGTACTTGGCGATGCCCGTGCACTCCTGCGCGATCTGGATGGCCAGCTCGCGGGTGGGGGCGAGCACGATCGCGCGGGGCTTGCGGTCACCGGCGGTGATGCGCTCGACCACGGGGACGCAGAAGGCGCAGGTCTTGCCGGTGCCGGTCTTCGCGCGGACGAGGAGGTCCCGGCCCGCGAGGGCGGGATCGATCGTCATCGCCTGGACGGGCGTAGCGGTGACGTACCCGAGCTCGGTGAGGCCCTGAAGGACCTCGGACGAGATCGGGAAGTCGGCGAAGGTGCGGTCGCTCACGTAGTCGGAGCGGCGGGGCTTCACGGGCGCGGGGGCGTCGGAAGCCGAGGAAGTGGCAGGGGAATCAGGGGCGGGGTCGGCGGGTTCGGCCGACGGGGGGGACCCCTCGGTGGGCTCGCCCGGGCCCGCGTCGTCCCCGGGTGCCGGCTCCACTTGGGCGGGCGAGGGGGACTCTTGGGACGAGGTGAGGGTGTCTTCAGGTGCGGTCAACGGCTCTCCAGGAACGGTCGAGCGCGTATCGCTCGACAAAGGGGTGCCTTTTATCCCGATTGCGGCTCATCGCAACCGGGGGCGCTTGCGCGGTGGGGCGGCTGCAATAGGCTTCCGGGTTCTCTGGAAGCCGGATGGTCGAGATCGCGGAACAATTGCTGGAATTGGTGCGGGAGTCCGGGCTCCGCGGCGGGGCCGTGCTGCTCACGGGCCCCGAGGGGCCGGACGGGGACAGCATCGGCGCCTGCCTCGCCCTCCAGCGGCTCCTGGCGGCCCGTGCCCCCGGCGCGCGGGTTGACGTCGCGGGGGTCCCCGGGGCGCGCTACGGATGGCTCCCCGGCGCCGCGGCGATGGTCCCCGACGCCGAGGTCGGCGCCTACGACGGCGTGGTCGTGCTCGACGGCGACAAGGATCGCCTCTACCCGCCCGTCGCGCGCGCCTTCGCGGGCGCACGGTGGACCGGCATCGTCGACCACCACCGCTCCACCGATCTCGCCGGCTACGACGTGGCCTTCTTCGATCCGGCGGCCGAGAGCACCTGCGGGATGGTCTACACGCTCCTGAAGGCGTGGGGTGTCCCGTTGGACGCCGATCTCGCCGCGATGCTCTACGTCGGCATCATCTTCGACACGGGCGGCTTCCGGTACTCGAACACGGCGGCGTCCACCCACCGGATCGCGGCCGAGCTGCTCGAGACCGGTATCGACCACGCGCGCATCATGCTCAAGGTGCTCGTCGAGCGGCGGTTGCCGGCGCTCCGGCTGCTGGCGCGCCTGCTGAACGAGGCCGACTTCCTCGCGGGGGGCCGCCTCGCGATGGCGACGTGCACCCAGGCGATGCGCGCCGAGCTCGGCGCGGAGGAGAGCGACCTCGAGGGCGTGGTGGACGTGCTCCAGCATGCCGAGGGCGTCGATCTCGCCGTAGTCGTGGTCGAGCGCGCGTCCGCGCGGGTCAAGCTGTCGCTGCGGTCCAGCGGGCGGGTCGACGTCGCGGCGCTGGCGCACTCGCTGGACGCCGGCGGCGGCGGGCATGCCAAGGCGGCGGGCGTCGTGCTGCTCGCCCCCGTGGCCGACGTGCGCGCGCGTCTCAAGGCGCTGCTGGTTCCGCGCCTCGAAGGGCTGGAATAGGGGCGCGGCTCAGGACAGGCCGCCGTCCCTCAGGACAGGCCGCCGTCCACCACGAAGGTCTGGCCGGTGACGTAGGACGCGCCGGGGCCGAGGAGGAAGCGCACGATCGGGGCGATCTCCTCCGGCTTCCCGAGGCGGCGGAGAGGGACCATCTGCTTGACGCCGTCCACCAGCTCGGAGGGGAGGGCGTGCGTCATGTCGGTGTCGATGAAGCCGGGCGCCACGCAGTTCACGCGGATGTTGCGACGGCCGAGCTCCTTGGCCATCGACCGCGAGAACGCGATGATGCCGGCCTTGGCGGCGGAGTAGTTGCTCTGGCCGGGGTTGCCGGCGATGCCGCTGATGCTCGTGAGGTTCACGATGGCGCCCTTCCGGCGCGACAGCATGTGCTGGGCGGCGGCGCGGCAGCAGCGGAAGACGGAGCCGAGGTTGGTGTCGATGACGGTGTCCCAGTCCTCGTCCGACATGCGGAGGAGGAGGCCGTCCCGGGTGATCCCGGCGTTGTTGACGAGGAGCTCGACGCCGCCGCGGGCCTCCGCCTCGGCGATGACCTTGTCCACGCCTTCCTGCGTCGCGACGTCGGCCTGGACGGCGATGCCGCGCCCGCCCAGCTCGGCGACGACCTGCTCGGCGGCCTCGGCGTTCTTCAGGTAGTTCACCACGACGAACGCGCCGGCCCGGCCGAGCTCCAGCGAGATGGCCCGGCCGATCCCCCGGCTTCCACCGGTGACGATGGCGATCTTTCCGTCGAGTTCCATCCGTGCTCTCCGCGCGGCCCCTTCTACCGCGGGATCTGGACGCGCGCGATGTCGGTCTCGCCGGTGAGCGCCATCACCAGGCGGTCGACCCCGATCGCGATGCCGGTGGCGCGCGGCATGCGGCCGGATGCGTCGATCACGCCTTCGTCCACGGGGTGGGGGGCCCGCCCGAGCGCGGTGCGGTGCGCGGCCGAGCGGAGGAAGCGCGCGCGGAGCTCCGCGGGGTCCCGCAGCTCGGAGAAGCCGTTCCCGAGCTCGAGCCCGCCGAGGTAGACCTCGAGGCGCTCGGAGATGTCGCCGCGGACCTCGGCCAGGGCGGCGTGCCGCGCGGGGTAGTCCAGGACGAACGTGGGCTCGGTGAGGGTAGGCTCGATGGAGTCGACCCAACGGAAGAAGAAGGTCTCGTCGTCCTCGGGGACCGCGCCCCCGAACAGCTCCGCGACCGTGCGGCGGGAGAAGGTTGGGACGGGAGCGTGCACGGCGCGGGCCGCGGCGGCGACGAGGCCCTCCACGACGGGGAGGAGGTCGAGGTAGCCCGCGTTGGAGAAGTAGAGCTCCAACAGGGTGAACTCGCGGGCGTGGTGCCGGCCGTGCTCCTCGTCCCGAAAGCAGGGGACGATGCTGTAGATGCGCGGAAGCCCCGCGGCGAGGACGCGCTTGAGCGCGAACTCGGGGCTCGTGTGGAGGAAGCGGCCGTCGGCGCGGACGGGCTCGAGGGTCTCCTCCAGCGCGGGGCCGTCCACCACGATGGGTGGGTGCACCTCGAGGAAGCCGTCGGCGTGGAGGGCGTCGCGCACGGCGTGGACGATCGCGGCGCGTTGGCGGAGGCGGTGGGCGTCGATGGGGGCCTCGGGGAACATGGCCCACCAACAGAAAAGGCCCCCGGATCCCGGAGGCCTTTCCTTCGGCGGAGGGCCGCTTACTTGGTGTTCAGGCGGGAGACGTACGAGCCGCCGTCGCGCGTGTCGACCTTGAGGAGCTCGCCTTCGCTCACGAAGATGGGCACATGGATCTCGGCGCCGCACTCGAGCTTGGCCATCTTGAGCACGCCCTGGGACGTGTTGCCCTTCACGGCGGGCTCGGTCCAGGTGACCTTGGTCTCGATGAAGTTCGGGAGGGTCATGTTGACCGCGCGGCCCTTGTAGAAGAGCACGGACACGTCGAGGTTCTCCATGAGGAACTTCGCGTCGTCTCCGAGGAGCTTCGCCTGGAGCTCGACCTGGTCGAAGGTCTCGGTGTTCATGAACGTGTAGACGTCGCCGTTGGCGTAGAGGAACTGCATCGGCTGCTCCTCCACGTCCGCTTCGCCGACGGTCTCACCGCTGCGGAAGGTGCGCTCGATCACCGACCCGGACAGAATGCTCTTGAGCTTGGTGCGCGTGAACGCGGTACCCTTGCCGGGCTTGACGAACTGGAAGTAGACGATGGTGTAAGGATCGCCATCCAGCTCGATCTTCAGGCCGTTGCGAAAATCGGAGGTCTCGTAGGACATGGGCTTTGCTCCAGCGGGGAGGGGCAATCGAGGAGAAGGGGCCGCCTTCTATCATCCGGATCGAAAGGCGCCAGCCGACGGCCCCTTTGTCGGTCGGCCGGAGGCGTTGCGCCGGTGGCCGTGGCTCGCGAACCTCGATTGGGAGGGTCTGGACGCGGCGTTTCCCGTACGGATCCCCCGCGCGTACGTGGAGGGCGCGACGGCGCCGGACGATCCCCGTCTCCTCACGGTCCTTCCCGACGCGCGTGAGGCGCTCCCCGCGCCCGACGACCACGCGGATCCGGTCGGCGATGCCCTCAAGAGCCCGGTCGCGTGGGGAGTACGCAAGCACGCGGATCGCGTCCTGCTGCTGTTGACGAAGCGCTGCCACCTCTACTGCCGCTACTGCTTCCGGCGGAACCACGAGCCCGGCGAGAGCCAGGACCCCACGCCCGCCGAGTGGGACGCCCTACTGGCCTGGGCGGCGGGGAGCGGGGCGCGCGAGGCCATCCTGTCCGGCGGGGACCCGTTGGCGGTCACGGACGAGCGGCTGTTCGGCGTCATCGACGCGCTGCGGCCGTCGATCCCCGTCATCCGACTGCACACGCGCGCGCCGATCACCTACCCGCAGCGCGTGACGCCCGCGCTCGTCGAGGGGCTGGCCGCGCGCGGTCCGGTGTGGGTCCTCGTCCACGCCAACCACCCGCGCGAGCTGACGCCCGAGGTCGAGGACGCCCTGCGCCGGCTGGTGGACGCGGGCGTCCCCGTCCTGAACCAGGCGGTGCTCCTCGCCGGCGTGAATGACGACGTTGACGTGCTCGCGGCCCTCTCCGAGCGCCTCGTGTCGCTCCGGGTCTTCCCGTACTACCTGCACCACCCCGATCACGCGGCCGGAAACGCGCACTTCCGTGTCGACCCGGCGCGCGGCGTGGCGCTGCACCGGGCCCTGCGCGCACGGACCAGCGGGATCGGCCTGCCGGCGTACGTCGTGGATCTCCCGGATGGGTCCGGGAAGATCCCGGTCGAAGAGTGGCTCGCGCGCGGGGACGGGGACGCGAAGGAGTAGAATCGCGGCATGGCCCTTCGCCACGCCACCCGTCGCTACGCCGATCTCGCCACCTTCCTGAACGAGTACCCCTCGACGCTCGGGGTCCAGGCGCTCGTCCTCCCCGCGGAGTCGCTCGACGACGAGCCCGCGCCCGAGCTCAAGGTCGACCTCCTCCTCCCCCTGGTCGGCCGCGTCGGTCCGCTCGTGGGGCAGGTGGTGGCGCGGTTGCCGGACGGGGGAGTGGCCCTCCGCATCGTCGAGACCCCCGCCGCCGCGACCGCCGCGATCCAGCAGCTCCTCGCGGTCGCCGACGAGGTCCGGCAGTGGCTCCTCGCCACGGGACGCCTCGTCGAGCCCAGCGCGGCCCCGGCCGTGGCGCCGGTGGTGGCCGCCGCGCCGGAGGAGGTCGCCCGGCTCAAGGCCCGCGTGCGCGAGCTCGAGGCGCGTGGGCCGTCGGACGGGTCCGCAGCCGTCGAGCCCGCCGCGGCCCCGGAGCGGGTCCGGGGCCTGCGCATCCCCGACGTGGACCTCGTCGAGCCCAGCCTCTCGGGAGACCTCTCGGATCGCTCCCTGCGCGACGCGCTGATGGCGCTGGCCGTCGAGAAGCAGACGGGCCTGCTCACCCTGCGCCGGCCCGACGGACGCGTGCGGTGGGGCTTCTGGTCGAAGGGCGGCCCCGTCGCGTGGCGTACCGAGCCGGTCGAGGAGACCGAGGTGCTCGGCATGCTCCTGTACCGCGCCGGCTCGTTGACGACGGAGCAGCTCGCGGAGTCGCTTCAGCGCATGGAGGCCGCCGGGAGCCGCCAGGGCGAGGCGCTCATCGAGATGGGCGTCTGTACCTTCCCGCAGCTCGTCCTCATGCTCCAGAAGCAGACGGACTTCGTGCTCCAGCGCGCGCTGCGTGAGCGCGAGGGCACCTGGAGCTTCCACCTGCTCGGCGAGCTCCCCGAGCGCTTCCTGACCCCGCCGCTGCGCGTGGCCTCGATCCTGTACCGCGCGCTGTTGGCCCACACGCGCGGCATGCCCGCGCAGGAGCTCGCGGCGCTCCTACGGCCGTGGCTGGACTCGTACGTGACGGTCATCCCCGGGGTGGAGCGCACCTTCGACGAGATGAAGCTCTCGGCGGACGAGCAGCAGTTCATCCAGATCATCCAGCGCACGCCCTACCGGCTGCGCGAGATCTTCTCGGTCTCCAGCCTCTCCCGCTCCCAGACCGCCGCGGCGCTGTGGTGCCTGTACGACCTGAACCTGCTCTCGATGAGCGCGGAGTCGTCGGGCGTGCGGGAGCGCGAGCGCTTCCTGGGCGACCTCGCCGCGCGGCGCGCGAGCACGCGGGCGAAGACGCTCTTCGAGCGGCTCGAGCTGCACTGGATCTGCACCACGGCCGACGTGGAGGCCCACCACAAGCGCATCAAGGCCGAGTGGCCGCTCTCGCTCACCGAGACCTACGGCGCCGAGCACCTGCCGGTGCTCCAGGAGATCAACGCGGCGTTGGACGACACGTTCGAGAAGCTCTCGACCGACGCGCGGCGGCGGGAGTACCGCGCCTCGATCATCGAGAAGAGCAAGATCGAGCAGAGCGCCGACATGCTCACGAAGAAGGGAGAGATGGCCATCATGAAGGCCGCTTCCCGCGAGGCGCTCGACTGCTACCTCAAGGCGCTGGAGCTCACGCCCGGGAGCGCCGAGGCCCGCGAGGGGCTCGGCCGGGCGCGGAACATCCCGCGGTAGGGGAGGGGGCGGGCCGTCGGCTGCCCACCCCGCTGTCGCTCAGACCGACTTCAGGGCCATGTACGGCGCGACGTGCTCGAGCGTGGCGTCCGCGAGGCGCGCCTTGCGGGCGGCGACGGTGGTGGTGGGCGGAACGATCACCTTGTCACCGGGGCGCCAGTTCGCCGGGGTGGCGATGCCGTTCGCGGCGGCGGTCTGCAGGCTCTCGACGAGGCGTAGGATCTCGTCGATGTTCCGGCCGTTGGAGAGCGGGTAGTAGATGAGCGCGCGGACGGTGCGGCTCGGGTCGATCACGAAGACGGCGCGCACCGTGACGGTGGAGCTCTCCCCCGGGTGGATCATCCCGTAGGCCTGGGCGACCTTCGTGTCGATGTCCGCGAGCATGGGGAAGGGGACTTCGATCCCCATCTTCGACTCGATGGACTCAAGCCACGCGAGGTGGGAGTGCACCGAGTCGATGGAGAGGCCGAGGAGGCGGGTGTTGAGCGCCTCGAAGGCCGGGGCGCGCCGGGAGAACTCCGCGAGCTCCGTCGTGCAGACCGGCGTGAAGTCGGCCGGGTGCGAGAAGAACACCACCCACTTCCCGTTCTGCCACTCGGAGAAGGTGAGGGGGCCCTGGGTGCTGTTCGCGGTGAAGTCGGGGGCGGGGTCGCCGATGCGGGGGATGGTGGACACGATCTGCCTCGGGTGAGGCGTGGGCTAATCACCACGCCTCCCGCGGGAAGTGTGCCTACGCCCGTTGTGGTTCGAAGGCGATCTCGCCGCCCGGTAGGAAGTACGCGATCAGCATCCGGCCTCCGGTCACCGTCGGCACATGGCGGCTGCCCGGCGGGTACACGACCCAGCCCGGCGCGCGACCGTCGAAGCGGGGCTGGCCGTCCAGGACGAAGGAGAGGTCGAACTCGCCGCGAGGGTGGGTGTGCGCGCCCGGGGCCGCGGCCGACATCTCCACCACGTCCAGGCTGAACCCGGAGAGGGCGGCGTCGGCGCGGGCGATGCGGCCGAAGCGGACGCCGCCGGCCTCCTTGGGCGTCGCCCAGCCTTCGGCGTGGGCGGCACGGAGCGCTTCTTCAAAGCCTGAGACGCGAAACCCGCGGAGCGCCTTCTCGGCGACCGCGGGCTCGGTGGCGTCCAGGTCGCGCAGGAAGGCGGCGATGACCGCAGCCTGCGCGAGGAGCTCTTCTCTGGTCATGCGTGCGCGTGGCCGTGGTCGCCGGCCGGGTGCACGTGCACGTCGGACGGGTTCGGATTCATGAACGGATCCGAGATGGGGACCGGCGGGACCTGCGCGAGGAACGTCGTCACGACGCGGACGAAGAGGCTCACGAAGCCGATGAAGATGCCGATCTCGACCGGGCCGATGGGCAGGGAGTCTTCCTTCCACACCGTCGGCATCACCAGCAGGAAGCGCTCGAGGAACACGCCCGTGGAGATGACCATCGCCACGCCCGCGAGGGAGCGGGGGAGCTTCTTGATGCCGCGGGAGAGCAGCACGGTGAAGGGGATGAGGAAGCAGAGCGCGAGCACGACCTTGGCGAGGGGGCCCCAGGTGTCCGTGTACATGCGGAGCATCAGGTAGCCGGTCTCTTCGGGCATGTTGCCGTACCAGATCGGCAGGATCTGGGCGTACAGGTTGTACGTCCAGAAGATGCTGAGCGCGAACATCATCTTGCCGAGGTCGTGGAAGTTCGACCGGCCGGTGAGGTGGTCGATCTGCATCCACTTGCCGCCGAACACGGCGAACATGCAGATCCAGGACAGCGACACCCAGAAGCTGGAGACGAAGATCCAGCCCGGGAACATGTTCGAGTACCAGTGGGGCTCGAGGCTCATCACGGCGTCGACGGCGAACATCGTGAAGATGATGGCGTACGACACGACCATGATCGGGGCCAGCTTGATGTTGCGCTGGTAGGCGTCCTCGATCTCGGCCTTCTCGCCCTTCCAGCCCACGGTGATGCGGCCCCACCACGCCGGGGCGCGGCTGCCGAGCTTCTCGGCGGCGACGCCGAGGTCCGGACGGAGGCTGTTGCGCACGAACGTGAGGCTAAGGAGGAACAGGATGCCCAGGGCCACGACCTGGCGCGCCACGAAGAAGCCCGGCTGCAGCCAGATCGCCTTGTGGTTGTGCATCGTCTCGTGGGTCCACGCGTAGATGTGGAGCCCGCCCGCGAGCAGGAACACGATCCAGAGCAGGTAGAGGATCGGCAACATCACCGCGAACGACTCGGCGATGCGCTTGAACGGACGGCCCCAACGGCCGAGCGTGGCGGTCTGCGCGACGGCGAACATGACGCCGCCCTGCGAGACGCCGATGAAGTACACGAGGCAGGTCAGGACCACGCCGAGCGTGCGATCCGACTGCATCGTGAGGCCCGCGACCAGCGCGCCGAGGCCGACCACCAGGCCGATGCCGGTGTAGGTCTTGACGGAGGAGGGGACCTCGCGCGGGGTGGACTGGATGGTCCGCGCGACGTCGGGGCCGTTGCCGACGACGGTGCGCGCGAGCGCGATGAGATCGATGTTGTTGCTCATCCCGCGGTCCCCCCGGTGGTGGGCTGGGTGTCGGTCGGGGCGGGGGCGGGCGGCGCGAACTGCGCCCCTTCGAGCGTACGGATGTACGACACGATGGACCACCGCTCGTGGTCGGTCAGGCTGATGCCGTAGGCGGGCATGAGGGCGCCGCCGTTCCGGATCGTGGCGTAGAGGTAGCCGTCGCTGCGGACGGCCGAGACGGCGCCGGGACCCGAGAGGAGGGGAGCCGGGAGCGGGAAGCGCCGGATGTCCTTCGCGGGGTCGTTGTGGGTGACGGGACCGCCGCCCTTGCCGTCGATGCCGTGGCAGGGGGCGCAGGTCACCTGCATGAGGTTCTTGCCCTCGGCGATCGAGGCTTCGTCGGCAGGGTAGGGGTTCACCAGCGCGTCGGCGCCCGCGGTGCGGTCGACGGCGGCCACGTAGGCCGTCTGGTACGCGCCGGGGACCTTCCCGCCGACCGGATCCTGCTGCACGGAGGCGACGGGGAACGGGCGCATCTTCCACTCGTACGCCTTGAAGGCGTACGAGTCGACCATGTCGATGTCCCAGGGGCTGGCCCAGGCGACACCGGCGGCCAACAAGCCGAACCCCACGAGGAGGCGGCTGCGCTTGCGGGGATCAGCCATGGTGGGCTCCGTGGGCGGCATCCTCGCCGCCACCCGTCACTTCGATCGCGCCCGAATGGGCAAGGATGGACTTGATCTGGGCCGCGTTGTGGGCTCCGACCCGCTCGACGACGATGCCGAAGTGGTCGTTGCTGAAGCGGGGGTCCTCGACCTCCTTGGGGAGGCCTCGCGCCGGCAGGCGGCAGAGGAGGAGCAACGCCGCGAAGGTGAACATCGAGGCCCAGAGGATGGTGCCCTCGAAGGTGATGATGATGAACGGCGGGATCGAGACCAGCGGCTTGCCGCCGGGCATGATCATCGGCCAGTTGGCCGACATCAGCGCCGTCATCGTGAACGCCATCGTCGCGCCGAAGAGGCCACCCATGAGGGTGAACCAGCGCACGGGGCTGGGCTCACCTTCGTAGATCAGCTCCTCAACCTCGTGACGAGGGAAGGGGGTCATGACGTGGATGTCACGGAACCCGGCCCTTTTGAGGCCGTCGATGCCCGTTACCAGGCAGTCGAGATGCTTGTAGACCGCCTTGATGGGCGCCACGGTAGCGGCGGCCTCGACGGGAACAGAGACGCTCATTTGGCGGCGACCTCCTCATCAGACTTGAGCGGCGGGCGCATCATCTCCTTCACTTCGGCGATCGCCACGGAGGGCATGATCTTCACGAAGAGAAGGAACCAGGTGAAGAACCACCCGAACGAGCCCAGCATGATGCCCCACTCGATGTAGGTGGGGACGTAGTAGACCCAGCCGGCCGGGTCGAAGGAGTGCGAGAGCGAGCTGGCGATGATGTTGTAGCGCTCGAACCACATCCCGACGTTGATCAGGATGCTGATGACGAACAGCCACAGGTAGCTCGTGCGGACCTTCTTGAAGTACCAGGGCAGCGGCGCGAGGCAGTTGCAGAACACCATGGTGGCGAAGACCCACCAGTAGTTGCCGACCACGCGGTCGACGAAGGTGCCCCACTCGTAGATATTGTCCGAGTACCAGGCGATGAAGTACTCGGTGCCGTACGCGTAGGTGAGGATGCCGCCGGTGAAGAGGCAGAGCTTCGCGAGGTGCTCGAAGTGCCACACGTGAATGTAGTCTTCGAGCTTGAAGATCTTCGTGAGCGGCAGCATGAGCGTGATGACCATCGCGCAGCCCGAGAAGATCGCGCCGGCGACGAAGTACGGCGGGAAGATCGTCGAGTGCCAACCGGGGGTCTGCGCCATGGCGAAGTCCCAGGAGACGACGGAGTGCACGGAGAGCACCAGCGGCGTCGCGAGCGCGGCGAAGAACCCGTACGCGGCCATGTAGTGGCGCCACTGACGGTCGGTCCCGCGCCAGCCGAGGCACATCACCGCGTACAGCTTCTGGGTGTAGCCGCGCGTCGAGTCCCGCACCGCCGCCATGTCAGGGACAAGGCCGATGAAGAAGAAGACGGTGGACACCGTGAAGTAGGTGGAGACGGCGAACACGTCCCACATGAGCGGCGACTTGAAGTTCACCCACAGCTGGCGCTGGTTGGGGTAGGGGAACAGGAAGTACGCGTACCAGGCGCGACCGACGTGGATGGCGGGGAAGAGCGCCGCGGTCATGACCGCGAAGATCGTCATCGCCTCGGCGGCCCGGTAGATGCCGGTGCGCCAACGGGAGCGGGTGAGGAAGAGCACCGCCGAGATCAGCGTCCCGGCGTGGCCGATACCGACCCAGAACACGAACGTCGTGATGTAGACGCCCCAGAACACCGGCGGACGGTAGCCCGCGACGCCGAGGCCGTGGACGAGCTGCTGTGCCCAGCAGTACCCGCCCCAGGCGAGGGCAGCGAGCGCCGCCGTCAACGCGCCCATGTAGGCCGCGTTGGGGGTGAAGAGCGGGGCGAGAACGTCCCGGTTGACCGAACTGTAGGTGGGCCCCTTCATCATCCCTCCTCGTGGTGGGCAGGCGCCGCGCCGTGGTTGGCGGGCGCGGATCCGTGGCCACCGGCGTCACTCACCGCGCCATCCGAGAAGCGCGCGCGAGCGAGGTAGCGAATTCCTGGCTTCGTGTTGAGCTCGCCGAGGAGCGTGTAGGCCCGGGGGCTCTCCCACTTCTTGGCGACCGTGCTCTCGGCGTCCTTCGCGTTGCCGAAGGTGATCGCGCCCGACGGACACGCCGAGGCGCACGCCGTGAGCTTCTGGAGCGCCTGGTCCGGGACGGTCTGGCCGACATCGCGCCAGCTGTCCTTCGCGGCGCGGATGCGCTGGACGCAGAAGGTGCACTTCTCCATCACGCCCATCTCGCGGGTGCTCACGTCCGGGTTGAGCATCAGGTGCATCGACTCGGGCCACTGCCACGTGTGGAAGTTGAAGCGCCGGGCGGTGTACGGACAGTTGTTCGCGCAGTACCGAGTGCCGACGCACCGGTTGTAGATCATCGCGTTCAGACCGTCGAGGTTGTGGTACGTCGCGAGCACCGGGCATACGCCCTCGCACGGCGCGTGGGCGCAGTGCTGGCAGAGCGACGGCATGTGCCGCACGTCCTGGTGCTCGCCTTCCCCTTCCCAGAAGCGGTCCATGCGGATCCAGCTCATGAACCGCGACTTGCGGGTCTGATCGGGACCGATGAACGGGATGTTGTTCTCGAGATTGCACGCGACCACGCAGGCCATGCAGCCGTTGCAGACGTTCGTGTCGATCGCCATGCCGAACCGGTAGGTCGGGTGCTGGGGCTCCGGGTACATGTCCGTGATGCCCTGCGAGACCAGCCGCTCGTCGAGCGGGATGGAGTGCAGGTGGACGATGCTGCCGGCCTCGCCTTCGAGCTTCGCCACCGCTTCGTCCACCGTGACGGTGTTCGCGATGGGGCGGCCGTCCTGGTCGATGTTGCCGACGGCGGCGAACACGTCCGAGGCGCCTGCCGCGCGCGAGACCGTGGCGCGGGTGCCGTAGTAGGCGAGCGCGCCGCTCACGGGGTCGGTCGCGGAGACGAGCAGGCGAACCGGGTTGGCGCCGCGACCGGTGCCGTACCGACCCATCTGCTCGTGACCGTTGCCCAGGTTCACCGCGACGACGTTCTCGGGGACACCGGGGGAGGCGAAGTAGCCCACCTCGATCTCTCCGGCGTCCGTCTTGATCTTCACCTTGTCGGACTCGCCGAGGCCGAGCTTCTTCGCCGTCGCCGGCGCGATCTCGACCCAGGAGGTCCAGGAGTAGGTGCTGAGCGGATCCGGCAGCTCCTGCGCCCAGGGCTGGTTGGCGTGCCGCCCGTCCCCGAGGTGAGGGGAGGGGAAGATCACGAGCGCGGGCTCGGTGCCCGCGGCGATGCCGGCGATCGCCGGAGCGGTGGTGAGCACGAGGTCCGCGCGGACCTTGGTGGCGTCCTGGAAGAAGCCGCCGCGTTGCAGGGTCTCGACCCAGAAGCGGGTGAAGTCCGTGGCGCCGGAGAGCGGGAAGATCTCGCGCTCCCAGCGGGCCTTGACGTAGGCGCCGAAGTCGGCGGCGTCGAAGCCGGCGCGCGTCGGGGCGACCACCGCTGGGGCGGCGGCCGGCACGGCGGGGGAGGCACCATCCGCCAGGGCGGGGGCGGCTTCGGTCGCGGCGGGGGCCGGGACCTCGGTCGCGGCCGCAGCGGCGGGCACGAGCACCTTGCCGAGGGCGAGGAGCACGTCTCCGACGGAGCGCGTGTCCTGCGCGGGGTTCATCGTCGGCTGCTGCATCGAGTGCAGGCCCGCGATGACCTCTGCGTCGCCCCAGTCCTCGAGACCGCCGCCGGTCGGGAGCACGATGGCGGCGCCCACGATCGAGTCGTTGGGGCCGGAGGCGAAGTGCGCCACGGTACCGACGGCCGCGAGGGCCTCGGCCACGTTGTCGCCGATGGGGAGGTTGTAGACCGGGTTGACGCCGTCGACGAAGAGGACTCCGACGCGGCCGGCGCGCGCGTCCTCGAGGAGGGCCTTCACGTCGGCGTAGCTGTTGACCGGGCCGAGGTCGAGCTCGCGACCGAACACCACCGAGCGGCCGATGTTCCCGGCGTACTCGTTGATGAGGAGGGTCGCGACGGCGAGCGCCGTGCCGTCCACCGAGGCGTTGGCGTGCCCACCCGGGAGGACGACCGAGGGCTGCTCGGTGATCCAGCCCGCGACCTGCTCGAGCTTCTCCTGGGAGATGCCCGAGGCCTGGACCGCTGCCGCCACGTCGACGCCGCTCACGAGGGCGCTGGCGGGGCCGCTGTACTTGACCTTGTCGTGCACGATGCGCGCGAGCGCCATCGCCACGAGGGCCTCTGTGCCGGGGGTCGGCGGCAGGAAGTTGTCGGCCTGCGACGACGTGACGCTGACGCGGGGCTCGAACGCGACGTAGCGCGCGACGAAGGCGCCCTGCTTCGGGTCACGGGCCTTCGACCAGCCGTCGATCATGTGCATCGCGTCCACCGACGTGGACAGGAAGTCCATGCCGAAGGAGACGATGGTGCGGGCCTCGGCGAGGTCGTAGGTGGGGAGCACGTCCTTGTTGAACGCGATCCGCGAGGCGGCGAGGAGGGTCTCGACGCCAAGGGCATCCCAGTGCACGCGCCGCAGGCCGATGCCGGCGCCGAGCTCGTCGAGCAGGCGCCGGAGGCTGCCGGTGCGGTACTGGCCGAGCCACGCGACGGCCTTGCCGTCGGTGCGGGCCTGGGTGACCGCCTGCTGGAGGCCAGCGAGCGTGTCGTCCCAGGTGGCCGGCTGACCGGCCTTGAGGGGGCCCGCGAAGCGGTCGGGGTTGTACGTCTCCGTGAGCACCATGTGCCCGCGGGTGCACAGACCGACGGCAGAGGGATTGTCGGGGTTGCCCGACACATGGATCGCCCGGCCCTCCTTGACGCGCACCACCATGCCGCACGCCGAAGCGCACGCCGTGCAGGTGGTGGCGAAGTACTGGGCGACCCCGGGGAGAACGTCGTCGTCCTGGTGGACGTACGGGAGGACGTTCTCGACGGGGACCTTGGGGTCCCAGGTGCAGGCGACCGCCGTCGCGCTACTGGCGATGGCGGAGTTCCGCAGGAAATCTCGACGGTTCATCGTGGCCATTTCGCCGCTCCGCCTACTTGTGGCAGGTGTAGCAGTCCTTCAGCTCAGCGCGCCGAAGTTCTGCTTTGGTGCCGTAGTTCTCGTCGATGCTGTCGTGCTGCGCGTGGCAGTCGAGGCACCAGCCCATCTCGAGGGTGGCCACGCGTTCCGCGACCCCCATCTCCTGCACCTGTCCGTGGCATTCCTGACACTGGACGCCGCCGGTGACGTGGCGCTTGTGGTTGAAGTACACGAAGTCGGGGAGGTCGTGGACCTTCACCCAGGGGATGGGCTCCTCCTTCGCGTAGTAGTCCTTGAGCTTGTCGAGCTCGGGGCGGCCTTCGGTCGGCACGAGGTTGTGGCACCCCATGCAGAGCTGCGTCGGCGGGACGCCCGCGTGGACCCCCTTACGGGCGCCGGAGTGGCAGTACTGGCATTCCATGCCCAGCGTCTGCACGTGGCGATCGTGGGGGAAGACGATCGGCTGTTCGATCGGCTCCTCGAGCGGCTTTCCGACAGCCGTTACGAGGTTGTCGTCGAAGAGCTCATTCGGCAACAGGTTCTTGGTACCGCGCGTGAACGCTGCCTCGGCCGCGCTGTCCGCGGCGTTGGTGGCGCAACCAGCGGAGCCGACGACGGCTGCGCTGATCACCGCGAACACCAGGAAAGCTCCTGGCAACTGACGCATGCATCCTCCGGCCGGATGGCGTGGAACGCTTCTCGTGATGGGTGGGCGTTGGGGGCCGCACCCTAATGCAGCGCTGGAGCGCGAACAAGGGTCTGTGCTTCACTCCATCGCGCCCGCATGCGAAAAGGCAGAGTGCATCAACCTCGGGCTCATGGCCTTCGGTGACGAATCCGGCGCGGGCCCGAAAACGGCGACGGCCGCCGGGGGGTGCCGGCGGCCGTGCGGGGTCGGTCGGGCGGGCGCCCGGCGCGATCTACTGCTTGTTGGCGAACTCGGCGTCGACGTAGGCGAGGACTTCCCACGCCTGGTCGTCCGTCAGGCCGAGGGGGGCCATGCCGGTGCCCTGGACGCCGTTGAGCAGGATCCAGTGCTTGGTGCCGGCGGTGGTCGCATCCCAGCGCTCCTTCCAGTGGAAGTTCGCGGGCTTCTGGGGGAGGGCCGAGCCGGCGACACCATCGCCCATGCCGGTCGCGCCGTGGCACACGACGCACTTCCCCTCGTAGTGGGCCTTGCCGGCGGCGATCGCCGCGGCGTCGCCGTGCTTCGGGTTGGGCTTGGCGTCGGCGCCGGCGGCCTTCGCCTTGTCGTAGGCGGCCTGGGCCATCGCGTCAGGGGTGTAGGCCCCGGACTGCGCGTTGGTGGCGGGCGCCGCGGGGGGGGGCGCGACGGGGGCCGGCGCGGGGGCGGCGGGGGCCGGGGCGGGCGGGGTCTCGGCCTTCTTCTCTTCCCCACCGCAGGCGGCGAGGAACACGGTCATCAGCAATGCGCGGTACATGGTGCACTCCGAAAAGACCGCTTCTCTAACGCGGCAGTCCCCGGGGAGCAACGCCCGAGGTCGGGCTACTCGGGTAGGGTCGAACCCGTGATCGCGAGGCCAGTGGGGTGACTGCCCGAAGTGACGAAGTGTTCGGCGACGACATCCCGGGCGCCGATCCGCACGAGATCTCCGGCGAAGCCGGCGTGCGGGTCGCTCCACTCGGAGAGCGACGAGGTGCTCATGGTCGCGGTGACCGAGCCGTCCCACGACGCGGGGCCGGCCTGGGCCGGGACGGCCTCCACCCCGAAGGCGCGGAGGTAGTCGCCCTCGCCCACGGAGGTCCCCGCGAGATTGAGCTGGAGATCGAAGCTGCGCCACGCCACGAAGCCCTCGCGGGCGCCGCCGTCGAAGGCTGCGGGGAGCTCCATCGGGGGCTGGTCGGTGAAGGGGCGCACGTTGGCGGGGTCGGTGTCGTAGGGGCGGTCGCCGGTGAGGGAGAGGGCCTCGAGGTCGCCGTCGAAGGCGAGCAGCGCCACGTCCACTCCGACCTCGGTGACGGCGAAGGGGATGGCGGCGTTCACGTCCTCGCGGTCCTGCGGGCCCCAGCGCACCGTGGCCTCGATCGGCACGGTCACGGATCCGCCCGACCGCTCGGGGGTGCCGAGCGCGATGCCGAAGCCGTTGCTGGTGTAGCCGAACGCGGGGTCGTACTCGGCCGGGTAGCCCTCGGGCTGGGGGACCGCCGTGTCGAGCCAGAAGCCGTCGATCACCGCGACGAGCGAGGCGCCCTCGGGGAGGTCGGCGCCGTCGAGCACGAGCGACGTGGTGCCGGTGGGGTCGGGGCCCACCTGGAGCGCGGTGGTGCCGCGCACGACCTGCAGCCCTGGCGCGGTCACCCGCTGGTACCGCACCCGGTAGTTCGGCGTGTCCGTGAAGGTGGCGCCGGTGGACCAGTCCCCACCGACGAGGCCCAGCGCGAGGCTCGAGTCCTCTTCCACGCCGATCCGTATGTAGGAGACGCGGTGGGAGAGCTCCTCCCACTCGTACTCCCAGCCCGTCAGCAGGAGCTCGGAGCTGGACGGCGCGCAGGCGAGGAGGGGGAGCAGCAGCATCGGTTAGAGGTATCCCTGGGGGCGGAGGGCGTACATGGCGGCCATGAGGGCGTTGAAGGCGTCCTCTTCGTCCTCGACCTCGTCGATGTCGTCGATGCTCTGGAGCACCTCGTCGATCGTGTGGTTGCGGAGGGTGGCGAGGGCGTCTTCCTCCGCGATGATGGCGGCCGCCGTGGTGGCGTCGAGCTTGAACATTCTGGCTCCGTGCGACGACAGCATAGCGCGCACGCGTTCCCCCGAGGCTGGCGAGGCCGGCCGCGTCCGCCGTGGTAGGGATCCGCGGTCCCCTCCACGCCCTCCCTCGACCGCCCGGGCCACCGCCCGGCGACGGAGCTCTCCTCGTGATCCTGGCGCTCTTCCTCGCGTGCTCCGGCCCCCGCGCCGCCGCCGAGCTCCCCGCGTCCGACGCTCCCGCCCCCCTCGCCGATCCGGTCTCCACCGTGGCCGATCCGGTCTCCACCGTGGCCGATCCGGTCTCCACCGTGGCCGAGCTGGGCGGCGCCGCCGAACCTGCGCCCCTCGGGGACGCGAAGCCGACCCCCGCGCAGAGCTACGCTGCCTGCAAGGACCGCCTTGAGGGCCCGCAGGCGGCCGGCGAGTGCACCACCGACGCCGAGTGCGTCACCGTGGGCTGCTCCTCGGAGGTCTGCACCGCGACCACCAAGGCGCCGGACGTGATGACGACCTGCGAGATCCTGCCGTGCTTCTCGGCGGTCGAGGGCTGCGGCTGCCACGAGGGGATGTGCACCTGGAACGTGCGGAGCGAGATGCCCGCGCCCCGCCACCTGCAGCTGCCGAAGAAGCCGTGATCAAGATCACCGGAGGCGTCCTCCGCGGCCGGATGTTGCCCGCCCCGATCCCGCCGAACGTGCGGCCGACGGCGTCGCGCGTGCGGGAGGCCGTGTTCTCCATGATCGGGCAGGACCTCGAGGGGTGGTCCGTGCTCGATCTGTTCGGCGGTACCGGCCTGATGGCGATCGAGGCGGCCTCGCGGGGGGCCGGGCCGGTCACGGTCGTGGATCGCAACGCGGCGTCGCTTAAGTGCATCCGCGAGAACGTCGCGGCCGTCGGCGCGGCGGTGCGCGTGGTGTCCGGCGACGCGACGACCGCGGCGGTGACGGCCGACCTCGTCTACCTGGATCCCCCGTTCAAGGAGCCGATCCGGCCGTGGCTCGAGCGCGCGGCCCGGCTCGGTCAGCGGCTCATCGTGGCCGAGGCGCGGGCCCCGGTGGAGTGGCCGGAGGCGCTGCCCGGCTTCCGCCTGGAGCGCGCGCGCGCCTACGGGGACACGGCCGTCGCTCTATACGTACGGATCGGGGCGGACGCCGGTGTCCCGGAAGCGGACGTAGTCGGCGAGGATCGCGGCGTGATCGAAGACGACGGGGGCGGGTAGGGCGTCGAGGGCGAACCACTGGGCGTCCCCTGCGTCGTCACCGGCGACGATGTCGCCCGTGGCGGTCGCGGTGAAGACGACGGAGATCGTGGGGCGGCGCGGATCGCGGAGGGGGTTCGAGTAGACGTGCAGGAGCGCGCCGAGCGCCACATCGAGCCCGGTCTCCTCCTTCGCCTCGCGCACGGCGGCGGCCGCGACCATCTCGCCGGGGTCGACGAAGCCGCCGGGGAGCGCCCAGCCGACGGGCTCGAAGCGGCGCCGCACAAGCACGATCTTGCCGTCGCGCTCGATGATGGCGTCCACCGTGGTGGCGGGGCCGCGCGGCGCGCCTGTCGGGGTCGGGGTGCTCATTTGTCCTCCCGCGCGTCGGGTGCGTGACGGCGCCTCTCCGGGTTATCCGGGCATGCGCGCGCCCGGTACCGCAACACCCTTGCGGCGGACGTGGAGGGAGCCGAGATGGCGAACGATGCGATCGTAGTCGGTGGGGGCCCCGGTGGCGTGCGCGCGGCGGCGGCGCTCGCGCGCGAAGGGCGGCGCGTCACCCTGCTCCAGGAAGGGCCGCACGTCGGCGGCCTCGCGTACCCGGACCTCCCCGTGTCCCGCGGCGTCAGCCCCGCCGTGAATCCCCTCGGCGAGCAGCTCAACGGCCCGATGCGGACGGTCGAGGTCGATCGCGGCGTCCACATCGACGGGCGGACCCACCGCCTGCCGCTCGGCCGCTCCGAGCTCGCGCGCCTCGTCCCGACGTCCCAGGTGGCGACGGCGGCGGTGGCGTGGTCGCGCACGCGTGGCACGATCGAGCTCCAGAAGATCATCGGCGGCGGCAGCGAGCAGCGCACCTACCGGGACTGGGTGGCCCAGCGCTTCGGCGTGCCCGTCTACGAGCGCTTCTACAAGGCGTACTGCGAGGCGCGCTTCGGCCCGCCCGAGACCATCTCCTGCAACGCCGCCCGCTGGGTGCACGGCATGGTGGCCGACGCGCCGGCGTACGGCCCGGTCGCGGGCCTGCCCGTCTCGATGGACGGCGTGGAGGTCCGCACCGACGTCGTCGTCCGCGGGGTCCAGGGCGGCCAGGTCGAGACGGAGGACGGCCTCTTCACCGGGGACGTGTTCCTCGACATCGCCCCCCGCCGCGTCGTCGGGTGGCTCGGCGACGCCGCCACGCCCGCGATGGTGCACGACGTCGGCTTCCTCGGCGCGCGCAACGCCCTCCAGGTGTTCGTCCGCGGGCCCCAGGACCTCCCCTTCGAGACCCACGTGCTCGGCGGCGCGCCCTTCTACCGGATCGTGCGGCCCGGCCTGCTCCCGGGCTCCGGCCCGCTCGAGTCCTACCTCTCCGTGCACTACGCGCTGGAGGAGGGCGACCCCCTCTGGAACGCCGACGACGCCGATGTCGGCGCGCGCACCGTCGCCGCGCTCGAGGCCATCGGGATCACCGGCGCCTCCGCCGAGGGCGCGCGCGTCCAGCGCATCCGCGACCACCACCCCATCTGGTCGGGCACGCACCTCGTGCGCATGCGCCGCTACCTCCTCGGCCTCGAGGAGGTCGAGCTGTCCCCGGTCGGTCGCGCCGGCCTGCACTCGCCGCTCGACCTCGCGCAGGAGACCGCCTACCTCGAGGGGCTGCTCGCGCCGGATCGGCAGACGCTCCGGGCGCTGCTTCGCGACCATGTGGAGCCGCCGGTCATGGATCCGACGGATCGCGCGCGGCTGACGCGGTTCGTGGAGCGGTAGAACGCGTGGCTCCGGGGGCGTTGCGGGGGGGGACCCCCCGCCCCAAGAGCCGAGGAGTCCCTATCGTTTCGAGGATTTAGCTTTGAGCAACGCCTTCGCGTCCGGATGCGGATCGAGGGCGAGGGCGCGGAGGGCGTCGTCGCGGGAGTCGGGGTCGAGCGTGCTCCAGCGGGTGCGGACGACCTCGCGGAGCTGCGCGCGGACGTGGATCTGTGCGGCTTCGCGGCCACCTTTGGACCACGGCAGGCCGTCGGCAGAGAGGTCGCTCCAGTCGGCGTGGTCCCGGGTGACGTCGAGGCGGAGCGTGCCGGAGAGGCCGCACATGTTCTGGCCGGAGAGGGCGAGGAGCCAGGTGGCGCCGTCGAGGATCCGCTGCCCGACGGGATCGCGCGCGGGCGGGAGCGCGAGGGGGTCGCCGAGGCAGGCCGAGAGGATACCGGCAATGGGGGTCCAGGTGGTGCGGCCGGGGGCGCCGTCGAAGCGGAGGCGTGCGCCGGCGCGGGTGACCCGGACGGTGGTTGGGCCGTCGGTCCAGTCCTCGACGAGGCACGGGGGGCCGTCGCCGTGGAGCGAGGCGTTGACGGTGGCGCACGCGGGGCCGAGGACGGCGGTGCCGTCGGGGAGGGGAGGGGTGTCGAGGCCGTCGGAGGTGGCGCGGCCGACGAGGGACCAGACCGCGCGCGCGGCGGGTGCGGCCGGCGGGACGGGTGGGGCCGGCGCGGGGGGCGCGGCGCAGGCGACGAGGAGCGACCACATGCGTTGACGATACCGCGGCGACGTCTTAGAAGGCAGCGGCAAGCCGAAGTAGCTCAGTTGGCAGAGCAGCTGATTCGTAATCAGCAGGTCGTCGGTTCAACTCCGATCTTCGGCTCCAGTCCGAAAAGAAGCGCCCATCCAGCGGAAACGCAGGTTGGGCGTTTCTCGTTTCGGGGCCGCGCCCGGTGCATGCGACATCTTGACGCATGGTCCCCCGGCCCGCGCCCCGGTATCTGCCCGGGGCATGCCCGCCGCCCTCCCGCCGCCGCCCCCTCGCTGGCCGACCCCGAGCTGGCGTTGCGGTGGCTCACGCGCGCGCGTCGGGGCGCGCTCGCGATCCAGCTCCTGCTGATGCTGGTGGCGGAGGCCGGCACCGACATCCACGTGCACTCGCCCGAGCTGCTGACGATCCTCTCGGGGCTCATCCTGGTGGACGTGGGGCAAGCCGTGTGGGTCCGGCGCCACGGGCAACCCCCGTGGCTGGCGCTCGCCCACGGAGCCGTCGATCTCTGCGCGCTGACCGGGATCCTCCTGCTCTCCGGCGGCATCCAGAACCCGCTGATGGCCGCGTACCTCGTCTACCTGGCGCTCCTCGCGCTCGTGCTCCCGGCGCGCGGGGCGTGGACCGTCGCGATCGGGGCGATGGTGCTCCAGGCGATCGCGGTGCTCAACCCCGGGCACGTCGACGGGCTGGTGCCCGAGGCGCTGACCCCGGTGCACGTGGTCGGGCACGTCCTCACGTTCGACCTCGCCGCCATCGCGGTGACCTGGGTGGTCAACCAGCTGTCGACGACGCTGCGGGAGCGGGACACCCGGGAGCGGGAGGCGCAGCGGCGTCGCGCCGTCACGGAGCGGCTCGCCGCGCTGGGGACGCTCGCAGCGGGCGTGGCGCACGAGCTCGGGACGCCGCTGGGCACCATCCAGCTCCTGGCCGAGGAGGCGGGCGAGGCGCCGTCGCCCGAGCAGATGGCCGCGCTGCTGACCGAGGTGGCGCGGTGCCGGTCGATCCTCGATCGGCTGCGCGGAGCGGACGGGGGCGGCGCGGCGGACTGCGTGCCCGACGTGGACGGGTGGGTGCTCGAGTGGGCGCGGGCAGCGCCCGAGGTGGCCGTGCGGCGGGAAGGCGGCGTGGCGGGCGGGCGGATCGCGGGTTCGGAGGCGAGCTGGCGCGGCGCGGTGTGGGTGATGCTGGACAACGCGCGGCGGGCGGGGGCGCGGGAGGTGGTGGTCGAGACGCACGAGGGAGAAGCAGGGATCGAGCTGTACATCTCGGACGACGGGCGGGGGCTCTCTGCGGAGGAGGCGGCCCGGAGCGGCGAGCCGTTCCGGACGGGCTGGGGCGGCACGGGGCTCGGGCTGTTCGTGGCGCGGAGCTTCGCGCAGTCGGTGGGCGGGGAGGTCGCGCTCGCGCCGGGGCCCGCGGGCGGGGCGCGCGTGACGGTGCAGATGCCGCGGGTGCCCGCGTGCTGACCGTGCTCGTGGTGGAGGACGACGGCGCCTACCGAGACGCCCTCGGGCGAACGCTGCGCCGCGCCGGCTTCCGGGCCGTGCTCGTGAACGGGCTGACGGAGGCGACGGGGGCGTGCGCGGCGACGCCGCCGGACCTCGCGCTGGTCGACCTCCGGCTGGAGGACGGCGACGGCGTGTCCGTGGTGCGCATGCTCGCGGCGAGCGTGCCCGCGTGCCGATGTGTGATGCTCTCGGGGCACGGCACCATCGCGGCCGCGGTGGAGGCCATGCGCGCGGGCGCCGTGGACTTCCGCACCAAGCCGCTGACGGGCGCGGAGCTGGTGCAGGCGCTCCGGGACGCGGTGGACCCGCTCCCGGCGGAGTCGCTCGACGCGGTGGAGCGGGGGCACATCCTCGGCGTGCTCCAGGCCTGCGGCGGGAACATCAGCGAGGCCGCGCGCCGCCTCGGGCTCCACCGGCGCACGCTCCAACGCAAGCTCCAGAAGCTGCCCCCCGCGCGCTGACCCTGCGACGTCATGCCGCGGACCCGCTCTCAGCGCCGACGCTACGAGGCGGACCAACGAACCGGTCCGATGCGCGTGTGGTCGATGTGGATGGTGGGGATGCTCGCGGCGGCGCCGGCCCGCGCCGCGGACGCGCCCGCACCGGACGCCCCCGCACCGGAGGCCCCCGCGCCGGAGACGCCCGCGGCCCCCGTGCGCGTGGGGGCCCGCCTCCTCGCGCAGGTGGTGCCGGAGTACCCGGCCGAGGCGCTGGCCGACGCGGTGGTCGGGGACGTGACCGTGCACGTGACGGTGAGCCCCGAGGGCGTCGTCACCGACGCGGTCTTCGCGTCCGGTGGCCCCGACGTGCTCGTGCCGCCCGCGCTCGCCGCCGCGCGCGCGCTCGGGTTCGCGCCCGCCACCCGCGACGGCGTGCCGGTCGTCACGCGCCTCGCCGTCAGCTTCCACTTCGAGCCGCCGATCGAGGCGCCGCCCCTCGAAGACGTCGCGGGCTCCGACGAGCTGGTGGTGGCGCGCGCGCGGAGCGTGGCCTCCCACGAGCTGCACTCCGTCACGACGATCGGCGTGGAGGCCCTCGACCGGGCCGGCGGCGAGGACCTCGGCGAGGCTCTGTCGGACGTGCCCGGCGTCGCGGTGGCGCGGGGCAACTCGGACGTGTCGAAGCCCATCATCCGCGGGCAGTTCGAGCGGCGGCTGCTCGTGTTGTTCGACGGCGTGCGCCACGAGAGCCAGAAGTGGGGCCTGGACCACGCGACCGAGATCGACCCGTTCGCCGCGGGCTCCATCCACGTGATCAAGGGGGCGGCGGGCGTACGTTACGGGCCCGACGCGATCGGCGGGGTGGTGCTCGTGGAGCCGCCGCCGTTGCGCACCGAGCCGGGCGTCGGCGGGAGGGTGCAGCTCGTGGGCGTCGACAACGGGCTCCGCGCGGTGGGTGCGGCGCGGGTGGACGGCGTGTTCGCGGCGGTGCCGGAGCTGACATGGCGCGTCGAAGGCAACTATTCGCGGGGTGCGGCGCTGAGGACGCCCACCTACCTGCTGGGGAACACCGGCAGCGAGGGCTGGAACCTGGGCGCGACCGTGGGGTACACCGGCGCTGTCACCCAACTGAAGGTCTCCTACCATCACTTCGACCTGCAGAGCGGCGTCTGCTACTGCGTCCAGAGCGGGACGCCCGACGACTTCCTCTCCCAGCTCGACGCCGACGCGCCGCTGGGCGCCGACCGCTGGACGCAGACCTACACCATCGACCGCCCCTCGCAGGCGGTCACCCACGACATCGCCCTCGCGCGGGTGGAGCTCGCGCTGCCGGGCGGCGCCGACCTCAAGCTGACCTACGCCTTCCAGGCCAACCTCCGGCAGGAGTACGAGCCCGTGCGGGCCGCGATCACCGGCGCCCAGTACGACTTCACGCTCCGCACGCACAGCCTCGACGCGACGCTCGACCACGCGCCCGTGGCGCTCGGGAAGCTGGGCGAGCTCGCCGGCGGCGTAGGGCTCGCCGGGACCTTCCAGGAGAACGTGTACCGGGGGCTGCCGCTCATCCCCAACTTCCGCGCGTTCCAGTTCGGGGTGTTCGGCTTCGAGCGCCTCGCCGCCGGCCCCGTCGAGCTCGAGGCCGGCGCGCGCTACGACCACCTCTCCCGCGCCGCGTACCTGACCCGCTCCGCCTTCGAGCGGAGCGTCGCGCGGGGCACCCTCGCGGAGGCGGACTGCGCGGTCAGCGCCGACGCCGCGCGTTGCCCGGCCGCCTACGACGCCGCCACCGCCTCGCTCGGCGGCATCTGGCACATCCTGCCGGACCGCCTCGAGGCGCGCCTCGACCTGTCCTCCGCGACGCGCGTCCCCAACGCGGACGAGCTCGACATGAACGGGAGCGCGCCGACCTCCCCCGTCTACGC
Source organism: uncultured Pseudomonadota bacterium (assembly GCA_903959175.1). Lineage (GTDB taxonomy): Bacteria > Myxococcota_A > UBA796 > UBA796 > SXON01 > CAJBVW01. Next base: position 7,044 of record CAJBVW010000336.1, on the reverse strand, counting down.
GCTCGGCGATCCGAGCCTCGGCACCGAGACGACGTGGGGCGCCACGCCGACGCTCGGCCTGCGGCTCCCGGCGTTGGAGGCGGAGGTCTCCACCTACGTCAACGTCATCGACGACTACGTCTACTTCGCCCCCGAGATCCGGGCGGACGGCACCCCCGTGGTCGACGTGACGATCGAGGGCGCGTTTCCGCGCTTCAGCTTCCGCCCGGTGGACGCCGTATTCTACGGCGTGGACGGCGGCTTCACCGTCGGCCCCGACGCCCCCGTCGGCCTCACCGTCCAGGGCGCCATCGTCCGCGCCGTGGACACCGCGACGAACGCCCCCCTCGTGATGACCCCCGCCGACCGCGTCCAGGCCGCGCTGCGGTTCGCGCCCCCCGACGTGGGGCCCTTCGCCGACCTCTTCGCCGAGGCCTCGGGGCTCTACGTCTTCGAGCAGACGCGCGTGGCAGACGGAGCCGAGCTCGCGCCTCCTCCCGACGGCTACCTCCTGCTCGGCGCGGCGGTGGGCGCCCGCATCCCCCTGGGCGCGCGGAGCCTGAAGGTGGGGATCGAAGCCAACAACCTATTGAACGCCCGCTACCGCGACTACACCAGCCTGCTCCGGTACTACGCCGACGAGCCCGGGCGTGAGGTGCGCCTGCGCCTCGGCCTCGACTTCTGACCTCCCACCCAACAGAAGGCCCCCATGCGCGCTCCGCTCCTCTCCGTCCTCGCCCTCCTCGTCGCTTGCGGTGACACGACCAACCCCGAAGAGGTGAACGCCGAGGAGGTGATCACCACCGTCGCCCTCTCGTTCTCCCCCGCGTCCGGCGGCGACGCCCGGACCTTCGCCTGGGCGGACCCCGAGAACGACGGCACCCCCGTCGTCGACCCCATCGTGCTCGCCGACGCCGAGACCTACACCCTGGGCGTGTCCTTCCTCAACGAGCTGGAAGCCCCCGCCGAGGACATCACCGAGGAGGTGGACGCGGAGAGCGACCAACACCAGGTGTTCTTCACGGGCACGGCGGTCGAGGGCCCCGCGACGGGCGACAACGCGGACGCCGTCGTGACCCAATCGTACGAGGACACCGACGTCAACGGGTTCCCCGTGGGCCTGTCCAACACGGTTGCCACGCTCGGCGTGGGCGGTGGCACGTTCGTCGTTACGCTCCGCCACCTGCCGCCGGAGAACGACGCCGCGGTGAAGACCGGCACGCTCGCGGAGGGCGTCGCCGTCGACGGGCTCGACGGGCTGCCCGGCGAGACGGACGCGATGGTCGAGTTCGCGCTCACGGTGGAGTGACCCGGGGCGATACATCCGAGGATGTATCGATCCGCTCAGGGCGCGAAGGTCGGCGTCTCCAGCGCCAGACCGGGCGTGCCGGTCGCCACCCGCCACACCGACTCCCCGTACAGCTCGGTCACGTAGAGCGAGCAGGGGTCGAAGTCGTCCCCCGTGCCGAACGCGAGGCTGGCGGGCGTCGCCACGTCGGTGGTGAACGTCTCGGTGGCGCCGGTCTCGGGGTCGACCCGGGCGAGCTCGTTCGCGAGGTTCAACGCGACCCACACCGTGCCGTCCGCGGAGACGGCGAGGCCGTCGGGGGTGTCGCCGGTCGCGAAGGTGGTCACGACGACGGGGGTGCCCGGGGTGCCGTCCGCGTCGAGGGGGACGGCCCAGAGCGGCGGATCGGTCACGAAGGTGCTCACGACGTAGAGCGTGCGGCCGTCGGGCGAGAGGCCCATGCCGTTGGGGCTGTCAATCGTCGTGAGCCACGGCCGCGCGGCGCCGTCCCGCACCGCGGAGATGAGCGGGTTGGTATCGTCGCTCACGAGCACGTCTCCCCACGGCATCGCGGCCACGAAGTTGGGGTTCGGCATGCCGATGCCCAGCGGGCGGGCGTTCCCCGCGAGGTCGACGAGGAGGAGGCGGCCGTCGTCGCCGGAGCCGTCCAGGCTGAAGGCGCCGGGGTCGGCCACGAGCACGGAGCCGGTCGCCGGGGCGAGGCCGAGCGCGTGATCCAGCGTCGCGACGGTGGTGACGGTGCCGTCCGCGCCCACCTCCACGAGGCCCGTGCCCAACGCGGTGACGAGGAGCCGCCCGTCCGCGAACGCGGCGCCCTCGGTGCCGTCCGCGAAGCCGGTCGCGAGGGGGGCGGCGTCGCCGGGGGCGAGGTCCGTCCAGCAGGCGTCGGCCGTCGTGTCGGCGGTGTCGGCGTCGGAGGCGGCGGTGCAGGCGAGCACGAGGAGGATCAGCATGCGGACCCGCTAACGCACGGGGGGAGGGGAATCGGGCGGACAGACGCGCGAGGACGCGCGCTGCCGCGGGATCAGCCGGGAGGGGCGAGCGGCGCCCGTCTCGCGACCACGCCGTTGCCGCCCCGGCGCACGCCCCCGCTGAAGCCGGCGCCGCGCTGAGATAGGGGGCGCCGATGTCCGCCGCCCCCGCCGCCCCGCCCCCGCTGCCTCCCTCCTGGCAGGCCGAGGTCGGCGCCGAGCTCGACGTGCCGTACATGGCCGCGCTCCGGACGTTCCTGCTCGCGGAGACGCAGCACGGTTCGGTGTTCCCGCCGAGCGCCGAGGTGTTCTCCGCCTTCCACCTCACCCCCTTCGACAAGGTGCGCGTCGTCGTGCTCGGCCAGGACCCCTACCACGGCCCCGGGCAGGCCCACGGCCTCGCCTTCTCGGTGCGGCGCGGCGTGCCGGTCCCGCCGTCGCTCGCGAACATCTACAAGGAGCTCCGTACCGATCTCGGCGTCGCGCCCCCCGCGCACGGCGAGCTCGTCGCGTGGGCGGAGCAGGGCGTGCTCCTGCTGAACACGACGCTCACCGTGCGCCCGCACGAGGCGAACTCCCACCGCGGCCAGGGGTGGGAGACGTTCACCGATCGCGTGGTCGAGGTGCTCGGGGAGCGCCGGGAGGGCCTTGTGTTCGTGTTGTGGGGGCGGCCCGCGGCGCAGAAGGCGGCGCGTATCGACCGCGATCGGCACCATGTGATCACGTCGCCGCACCCCTCGCCGCTCTCCGCGAGGGGAGGCTTCTTCGGCAGCCGGCCGTTCTCGCGCGTGAACGCCTGGCTGTCCGGCCGCGGCGAGCCCGAGATCGACTGGCGTCTCCCGTCGTGAGCTCGCGTGCGAACGCTGCCGCGGTGACGATTCATGACGTGCGCGGGGTGCGCGACCCCGGTGCGGCCGATTAGGCGCGCCGCGTTCGCCCGACGTCCGGGCTCACCCTCCCACGGAGTCTCCATGCGCGTACTCGTCCTGCTCTCCCTCCTCTCGGTCGTCGCCTGCGCGGAGGACGTCGCCAAGGACAAGACCGCCGCCGTCGTGACCGAGGCGCCCGTCGCGCCCATCGCGCCCGTCGCGCCCGTCGCGGCCCCCGCCGGCCCCACGACCGAGCTCGCGGTCGACAAGGCCCGCTCCAAGATCGGCGCCCTCGGCGCGAAGATCACCGGCTCGCACGACCTCTCGTTCGGCGAGTTCGAGGGCAAGGTCGGCGTCTCCGGCGACGCCGTCTCCGCGCTGTCCTTCACCGTGCAGGTCGGCTCCCTCGTGGCCGACCCCGAGAAGCTCGCCAACCACCTGAAGAGCCCGGACTTCTTCGACACCGCCGCCTTCCCCACGGCCACCTTCACCTCCACCGAGGTCAAGGCCGCGGCGGTCGGCGAGGCCACCCACGAGGTGACCGGCGACCTCACGCTCCGCGGCGTCACCAAGCGCGTGACCTTCCCCGCGAAGCTCACGGTCACCCCCGGCGAGGTCACCGGGCGCGCCGAGTTCTCCATCAACCGCAAGGACTTCGGCATCGTCTACCCCGGCAAGCCGGACGACCTCATCCAGGACAACGTGGTCCTCACGATCGACCTGACCGCGCCCCGCGCGTAGGTCTGAGCCGCGGCCGCCTCCCGCGTAGGGGCGGCCGCGCTCACGCCCGCACCACCATCACCGGGCAATTCGCCCCGGTGAGCAGCGTGCGGAGCGTGGCGGCGTGCGCATCGTCGAGCACGCCGTGCCACGCCACCAGGATCAGGTCGGCCTGCTCGGCCGCCGCGAGCCGCAGCGTCTCCGGCCCCGGCGCGCCCTGGGCGACGTGGACGCGCATGGCGGCGGCGTCCCCGCAGCGGCAGGCGGCGCGCGAGCGGAACTCATCGCGCCACGCCGGCCACTCGTGCTGCGGCTGGTCCGCGTAGAGCGGCGTGGAGAGCGTGCCGGCCTCGTCGGCGCGGGAGCGGCCCGGGGCGGTGACGTGGAGGAGCTCGATGTGGGCGCCCGAGACGCGCGCGAGGCGTTGGGCGTGGGCGACGGCGCCGGCGCTGCCGGGGGTGCCGTCCAGGGGGAGGAGGAGGGAGCGGGGCTCCCACGGCACCTCGCCGCGGTGGGGGGGCACGACCACGAGCGGGGAGGTCGCGGCGCGGAGGACGCCCTCCGCCACGCTCCCGAGCCCCGACGCGGGCCGGGGGTGGCCGCTGTGCGCGGCGAGGACGACGGTGCTCGGGGCGAAGCGTCGCGTTGCTTCGACGATGGCGGCCACGGGGTCTCCGCCACACGCGTCGACCACGAGGGCGTCGCCGCCGCCGACGCCGAGGCGGTCGTGGGCGTCCGCGGCGCAGAGCGCGGGCTCGGAGACGTGGAGGACGTGGAGGGTGGCGGCCTGTATGCGCGCCAGCGAGCGGGCGACCGGGAGGGCGGAGCGGGAGAGCGTCGAGCCGTCGAGCGCCACGATCACGGAGGGGCTCACCACGCGCCCTCCGGCACGAGCCGGGCGCGGCCGGCGTCGATCTCGGCGCGGAAGCGGCGCTCCCGCCACACGAAGGGGAACGTGAGGCGGCGCAGCCACGGGGGCATGCGCGGGGCGAGGGTCGGTCCGTCGGGTCCGAGCGTGAGGCCGGCGTAGCCGAACACCACCGCCTGCCAGAGCCCGCCGAGCGAGCCGATGTGGACGCCCCCCGCGGCGTTCCCGAAGTGGTCCTCCAGATCGATGGAGGCGGCCTGGCGGAGGTAGCGCTCGGCGGCGACGTCCTCGCCGAGGCGCGCGGCCGCGAGGGCGTAGATGGAGGGCGAGAGCGAGCTGCCGTGGCCCGTGCGCGCCGCGTAGTAGCGGAAGTTGGCGGCGTGGACCTCGGGGGGGAAGCGGTCGCCGAGGAGCTGGAGGAGCAGGACGACGTCCGCCTGCTTGAGGAGCTGGGAGCCGCGGACGCGGTCGGCGCCGAGGAGCACGTCCACGGGCGCCGTGCGCGGCTCGAGGGCGTCGAGCGGCACATCTTCGAGGGCGAAGTACCCGGCGAACTGCTCGATGAGGCCCGTGCGCGGGTCGAAGCCGGTGTACATCGCGGCGGCGGCGGACTCCCACGCGGCGGGCTCGTCCGGGGTGAGGGCGAGGGCCGCGGCGAGCGCGGCCCAGCGCTCGGGCCACGCGCGGGCCATCCGTCGGGCGACCTCCGCGCCGCGTTGCAAGTTCCAGGCGGCCATCCCGTTGGTGTAGGCGTTGTCGTCCACGTCGTCGTGGTACTCGTCGGGGCCCACGACGTGGCGGATGTGGAAGCGGCCGTCCGCCTCCATGCGCCCGCGGCTCGCCCAGAAGCGCGCCGTCTCCAGGATGACCTCGGCGCCGGCGTCGCGGAGGTACGCGTCGTCGCCGGTCCAGCTCCAGTAGTGCCACGCGGCCCACGCCACCGCCGCGCTCACGTGGTGCTCGCGCTCGCCCGCGAACACGCGCGCCTCACGACCGTCGGGCATGCGGACGAACGGGGGCGTCACGTCGTCGCCGCTCCCCGCGGACTCCCACGCGTAGAGGGCGCCGCGGTAGCCCATCGCGAGGGCGCGCTCGCGGGCGGCGGGGAGGAGGTGCCAACGGTAGCGGCAGAGGGCGCGGGCCGCGCGGGGCCAGGTGAGGGTGTAGACGGGGAGCAGCCAGAGCTCGGTGTCCCAGAAGACGTGGCCCATGTAGGCGCCGCCGGTGAGCGCGCGGGCGCCGATGGAGACGCGGTCGTCCTCGGGGTTGGCGGCCGCGACGAGGTGGTGGGCGGCGAAGGCGAGGGCGCGCTGGAGGGGGGCGTCGCCCTCGAGGGTCACGGCGAGCGCGTCCACGCGGGTGCGGCAGGCGACGACGTGGTCGGCGACGGCGTGATCGAGGCCGCGCTCCACGGTGCGCTCGGCGAGCGCGAGCAGCGCGGAGGTGTCGGCGCTCGGATCGGGCGCGCAGGCATCCTCCTCCACGGGGCGCCGCGCGAAGGCGTGCGCGCGGTCGAGCCGCCACGTCGCGCCGGGGCGGGTGACGACGCGCCAACGCGCGAGGGTGTGTGCGGGCTCGAGGCCGGGGGACGCGCCGGGCGTCTCGGGCGCGGGGAGCGGCTCGGCGGCGGCGAGGGGAGGGGGCCTGTCGGCCGCAGGGCGGATGGGGGTGCCGGGCCCGTCGAGCGTGTCGGTGGGGGAGGGTGTGCCGTGGAAGGCGAGGCCGATCGCGCACGGCGCGGGCCCCGTCCAGGTGGTCGGCCCGGTACGCGTCCAGCAGTCTCCCTCGCTCACCCGCGCCTCCACCTCCAGCGGCCCCCCCCAGTTCTCCGTCGTGAGCTCGACGCGCTCGCCGAGGAGCCGGCGGTCCGCCATCGACGCGAAGCGCGCGACGCGCAGGAGCGTGACGCGGCCGTCGTCTCCGACGTGCCGCCACGTCCGCCAGTACATCCCCTGCGCGAGGTCGAGCACGCGCCGGTGGCCGTCCGTCCCCTCGACCATCTCGAGGTCGGCGTCGCCCACGCGGATGCGAAGGCGAGTCCACTCGGGCGTGCGCGCGAGCGTCGGGAGGCTCTCGGGGGTGGCCCTCAGCCAGGCGCCCGCGACCCGGGTGCCCGGCGCCGAGTGCGGCGTCCCCTCCGAGATCGACCCGCGCACCCCTGCGGCGCCGTTACCGACGGTGAAGCAGGCCTCGATCTCGTGCTCGCGGACGAGCTGGAGCCCGTCCTCGACGATCCGGCGCGTCGGGTCCTCGGTCGGCGCGACGGGCGGCGCGAGCCCGGCGCTCACGTCCGCCCCCCCGACGGCGCGGCGCTCGGCCTGAGCGTCG
>CAJBVW010000335.1 GCA_903959175.1 uncultured Pseudomonadota bacterium | reverse complement strand
GTGTGCGCTGCGGGGCCTCGGCGCGGGCCGGCTCGCCGAGGCGGATCTGGGCGCGCGCGGGGGTGGGGCGGCCGTCGGCGCGGGGCTCGGGGGAGGGGCGCACCTCGGTCTCGGCGCGGGGGTCTGCCACGCGGAGCTCGGGGGCTCGGGCCGCCTCGGCGCGGCGGATCTGCACGTTCGAGATGTCGGGCTCGGCGGGAGGCGGCTCGACGACGGCCTCCCCGACGCGCAGATCGGTGAGCGTGCGCACCACATGGAGCGCGGCCGCGGCGGCGGGATCGATCATCGAGGGGCCGGCGAGCGCCCAGAGCTCCTCGGGGCCGGGCGGCAGGGCGCCGCGGGAGAGGTCCCGGTAGCGGTCGTAGCGGCGGCGCCGGAGGGGGTCGGAGAGCACGCCCCACGCCTCGGCCAGGGCCGCGCGCCGCGCCTCGATCGCGGCGACGTCCTGCTGGCGCGCCTCGGCCGCGCGCAGCTTGCGGACGACCTGCGCGACCTGCTCCTGGTACGCGGCCCGAACCGAGTCGGAGGGCGCGTCAGGGGAGACCTGTAGGAGCTCGTAGAACCCGATGGACATGATCCGCCGCCCCTAACCGTCCCGCCGACACGCCGCGACCACGGCGCGCAGGAGAGCGGCTTCATCGGTGGGTGGAACGGTGCGCGGATCGAGCCGGAGGCGCCCGCCGCCGACGCGCGCGACCACCGCGGGCTCGCCCCGACGGAGGCGCGCCGCGACCCGATCCGGGTCCGGCAGCGGGAGCGCGGCGACCCAGGTGGGGAGCCCCTCGCCGGGCAGGCTGCCGCCGCCGGAGAAGCCCTCGTCGGGGAGGACATCGACCGCGAGGCCCTCGGCACGCAGGCGCTCGGCCCAGCCCTGCGCGCGCGCCTTCAGCTCGGGGCCGCGCGCGCGGAGCATGCCGATGACCGGCGGCAGCTCCCCGAGGAGGTAGCCGCGGAGGGTCGCCTCGAGGGCGGCGAGGACGAGGCGATCGAGGCGGAGGGCGCGGTAGAGCGCGTGGCGGCGCATCGCGGCGACGGTGCTCCCCTTCCCCACGATGATGCCTGCCTGGGGCCCGCCGACGAGCTTGTCGCCGGAGAAGCAGACGGCGTCGACGCCGTCCGCGACCACGTCCGCGACGGAAGGCTCGCCGAGGCCCTCGATGAGGGCGCCGGCGCCGAGGTCCTCGAGGAGGAGGACGCCGCGCTCCTTCGCCAGGGCGGCGAGCTCGGCGCGGGGCGCCGACTCGGTGAAGCCGGTGACGCGGAAGTTGGACGGGTGCACGCGCAGGATCGCCGCGGTGTTCGGTCCGATGGCGGCCGCGTAGTCGCGCGTGCGCGTGCGGTTGGTGGTGCCGACCTCGACGAGGCGCGCGCCGCCGGCGGTGATGACCTCCGGCACGCGGAACGAGCCGCCGATCTCGACCAGCTCGCCGCGCGAGACGATGACCTCGCGCCCGGCCGCGAGCGTCGTGAGCATCAGGAGCACGGCTGCGGCGCAGTTGTTGACGACGACGGCGTCCTCCGCTCCAGTGAGCTCCACGAGCGGCCCGCGCACGCCGTCGAGGCGCTCGCCGCGGCGGCCGCCCTCGAGCTCGAGCTCCACGTTCGCGTAGCCCGACGCGAGCGCCGCGACCGCCGCCGTGGCGCGTGGCGAGAGTGGCGCGCGCCCGAGGTTGGTGTGCAGGACGATGCCCGTGGCGTTGATGACGGGGCGCAGGCGGGCGCGCCCCTCGTCGTCCACCGCCGCGCGGACGGCGAGGGCCCAGTCCTCCGGCGTGGCCGCGCCCGCCCGCGCCGCCGCGACGAGCGCCCG
>CAJBVW010000334.1 GCA_903959175.1 uncultured Pseudomonadota bacterium | reverse complement strand
GGCGCCTGGCCCACGTCGGCAGTCGGGACAAGGCGTGTGGCAAAGACAAGAGGCGGGGTTGTTTGTCTGCTCGCCCAATTGGCGGTCCATGGGCCCGTGCATCCTCGCGATCGTGGAGGGTGTCGTGGCGACGCCAGCCGGCTGGATCTCGGTCGCCACCAGCGCGGGTGCAACGGCCGGCCGGCGCGGAACTGGCCGACTGCGGCAAGCCCGGGGCGCGTGAACAACGACGTGAGGTGCAACGGGATCGCTGCGCCCCGGGACATGCGATCCCGGGCGAGGACGCCCGGGACCGGCGGCCAAGATGGCCCGCGCGCGGGGACGCGCGCGGAGGCCGCCTTCGCACGTCCGCAGTCGTCTCTGCCGTTATTGGACAGAGCGACATTTCGCGGTCCGACCTCCTGCCCGCGGTAGGACGGCCTGATGGCGCTGGGCGGGACGGACGACGTCCTCGCCGGGGTCCGCCGCTCGACCGGCACCGCCCTTGCGCCGGAGCGAAGTCCGGAATGCATGCTCGCATGCGGGACGTTGGCCGGAGTGCGGGGGCGTGCGCGGAAACGGCAATCCCGCGGAGTTCCGCGTCGGGGAGCCGAGCGCTCCGGAAGTGAGGTCGTCGAATCTGTCCCGGTCGGTGCCCTGGTCGCGTACAAAGGACGCACCCTCGTGCCCCGTGTTGTCGCCGTGGATGCTTGCGGTCGCGGGCATGGCCAGGGTCGACGGCTCGACGCACAACTGTTCGCGCTCGTCGTGATCAAACACCATGTCGCGATGGAATCGTAGTGAGCGGGTGGATGTACGCCGCCCACGCCTGTGGTATACCTCACGGATGCTGCTACTGACCCTCGCCACTGCTCCAACCGTGCTCGCATCCGCGCCACTCCGACACCCCATGGTGGAGGCGCCTTCCGATGAGGTGATTGCCAGGGTGGGGGAGGGCGCCACGGGATCAGAGGTGCTCGAGCAGGTGGAACTCTACCACTCTCGCGGCGCCGACGAAGAGGGAAACGAATGGGATGAGGCTGGATACCGCGTTCCCGATCGCGCCACGTTCCGTGCTGAGCACTCTATGGATCACAGTGGCGGCGACGCCTTCCTCGGCGAATCCGTCGCGCGCCTCATGAGTGGGCCCTACCTGCTCGGTGACGCGCCGCTGGTCGTCCAGGTCGCGCTCGTCGACGCCGCCATCGACGCCGTGCCTCACCTTCAGATCGACCGCATGCGCGCCATGCTTGACGGGGACTTGCTTACGGACGTCGATGCCGAGCTGTTCCGCGAGGACTGGATCGCGCGCCGGGCGGAGGCCGGGTGGCTCGTCCTCGACGAACTCGCCGCATTCGTCGCCGCGGCGGGTGGAGAGGTCCGGTGGGAGGATTCCGTCTCGGCCGTTGCTGAGATCGTTATCCCGGAGCGGGCGGTCCCATCCCTCGTGGGACTGCCATACATCTCGGCCGTCAACGCGCCGGGGGAGGAAGTGACGGACGCGGGCTACGGCTGGACCGTCACGGGGACGACCGTGCACGGCTACGAGCTCGAGGACCTCATCCAGAGCGACCAGTACTACGACGACACCTACTGGGCGAATGGCCAGATCATCGGCGTCTACGAGAGCGCGGCGAACAGCATTTACGTTTCGCATCCCGCCTTTGAAGACGTCTTTGGAAACGACCGGGTGACCAACTGCACCTGGAGCGGTAGCTCGTGCACGGCGAGCTATCCCACAAGCGGCGGCCCCCACTCCACCGCGGTAGCGAGCGTCGCGGTCGGCGATATCACCGCGGCGCAGGACGCGGTGTACATCTCGAACACCGGCAGTAACTGGCGGCAGCGGAGCGGCGTCGCCCGCATGGCCGAGGCCGTCGGAAGCAACTCGATGTCGTACTTCCTGTCGTCCTCGTTCCAGGGGGCGATCGTCAACCAGTCCTCGCATTGGGACACGGACACGAGCTGCACCGGCGCGGACACCCACAGCGTGACCGCGAACTCGCTCTACGAGAGCGGAGTGGCCCTGTTCAAGTCGGCCGCCAACGAGGGGCATTCGTCCTCGACGGACTGCACAGTGGGCTCTCCTGGCTCGGCGATCGGCGCCTTCACGATTTCCGGCATGTCAGTCAACAGCAGTGATGCCGAGGCGATCTACTCGGGCAACGCCCGTGGCGGCGTCAGCAGCACCGATGGACGTGGGCGCACCATCATCGCCCTCACCACGCCGACGGGAATCCAGTACCCCTACCCGTTCAGCGACAGCCTCCTCTCAAGCCTCCGCTATGGGACGGACTGGCCCGACACCTCCGCGTCGGGGCCCGAGTCGTTCTGTTGCACGAGCGCCGCGACCCCGGTGGCCTCCGGCGCGGCAGCGTTGTTCCGCGATTGGTACCTCGACCAGGTGGACACCAGCATCGACGACCCCGGCATCCTCTACGCTAACATGCTCCTGATGGGGGATCGGACGGCGGAGAGCGGCTCCCGCCTCCTCGAGGGCTACGACAACCTCTGGGGAGCCGGCAAGCTGCGCCTCCGAGAGTTCGACAACGCGGGTTTGGACGCCCCGTGGGGGTGGGGCGACGGATCGGTCTGCGTGTCCGATGGCGCCTACACGTTCGTCACCATCTCCTCGTCGACGTTGTCTTCGGACGTCGATGTGATGCGCGTCGTTGCCTGGTGGTACGACCGCCGCCACGACGACAGCTCGACGACCGCGATCGATCGGGTGTCGATGCAGGTGCGCAATTACGATTCGTGGATGGTGCCGCTCCTCCCATGGTCGGGCGCGGTGGAGGCGGACGACTCCGGCACCGACAACAAGCTGCGCGTCCACATCGACAACCCCACCTCCAGCAAGTACTACCGCATCCGGTTCAGCGGTGACGACGTGACTTCCGACGGGGAAGGCTGCGGCACCGACTCGATGCGAGTATACTATGCATGGTTTTATGAAGATTCCGATCGGGAGGCCGCGGAGGCACTCCCGTACATTCGCCCGGAGTAGATCGTGACAGCGCTCCTCCCTTTCCTCTTCCTGGCATGCCTCACCTCCGACGACGCGGACAGCGGATCCGGCACCGGGACGGCCGACACCTGTGAGGCGAACACGCTCCCGGCCGTCACCGACCCGCTCTCGGTCAACGCCACCGTCTACGACCCGGACGCCGGCTGCTGGGGCTCGACCACCGTCGAGCTCCCCGATGCCCTCTGGTCGGCCTACGACACGACAGACACCGGGGCCCCCTCGTGCGAAGACGTGACCGTGATGCTCGCCCGCGTCGACTGCTCGTGCGTCCGCCTCTCGTCGTCGTGCGGCGATGTGGCCACCGCCAAGGCGGGCGACCCCGCGCTCGTCACGACCGCGGCCGCGGAGGAACGCTGTACGGAGTTCGAGGCGACCGCCACCACGTGTCCGTGAGCGCGGCGCGCCCGCCTCGGCAGTACCCAGCCAACTGCTCCGATTGCGCATCGCGTCGGGCATGCCCTCGCCGAGTATCGCCTCGACCGCATCGTCGAGCCCGGCAAACGCGAGCGCGCCACGTCCCGCCGTTCGTTGGGCGTTGCGGTGAGAGCTGTGGCTGCGGACGGCCCCGCAAACCGCCTCGCCCTCGCGGAGGGACCGATCCGTCGGCTTGTGCGCACCCTCAAGCCGCGTGACGGTCGACCCTCTCGCTCCCGAAACGCCGCTCCGTCCAATAACTGGCCGACATGCTGCTCAGTTCGGGCGAAGACGCCCGAACTGGCCCGGGCGCACGAATCAGTAACGTAGGTTTCCACGTTGTCGAGGTGCGCCCGGGACATGCGCCCCCTCGGCGAAGACGCCGAGGGGGACGGCGGCCAAGATGGCCCGCGCGCGGACGCGCGGAGGCCGCCTCGCACGTCAGCAGTCGTCTGCGCGTTCATCGCCAGCCCGCCATTGCTTTGTTGGCTTCGGCGGCCTGTCTCTCCAGCAGCATGGGCGCCGACTGGTTCGTCGTGTCTGGCAAGGTTCGCGTCGCTCTCCGAGCGGGGCCCGGTCGCTCCACCAAAGACGCGGGGCCGTCGCACACCGGCTTGGGTTCGCGCGCGCGGGCCGTCCCCACCCGCTCGAGGCGACGTCGTGGGGGTAGAACCGGCGCGCATGAACCCCGTGACGTCGTCGTCCTCGACCTGCGCGCCGCTCCCACCCCCGGCGGACTCGTGGGGGCGGGTGGAACCGACCCGCGCTGCCGTGGCCCCGCGACGAGGGTGCGGGCACTCTCGCCCTCGGGAACAGAGGCTGGGCCCCGCGCGCGCGAACGATCCT
>CAJBVW010000333.1 GCA_903959175.1 uncultured Pseudomonadota bacterium | reverse complement strand
TGTTGAGAAGCACGGGCTGAGCGTACTTAAGGAGTAGAACGACGCACTGCATTCACGCCGCCCATCGCCCCATCCCCAAATCCACCGCCGCATCCCGCAGCGTCCGATCCGTGAGGATGTCGATCGACCGCTTGGTGATGAGGTCGTAGAGGCTCCAGGGCTTCGACGGCGGCCCGGTGACCGCGTGCCACACGCCGGAGACGGCGACGCGGCGCGAGCGGAAGGCCCCGACGCCGAGCTCGGACCACTCCGAGGTCACCGGGGACCACCAGATGTTGCCGTCGGCGTTGTAGTTGCGGCGCTCCGGCGCGGTGGTGCGGCGGAACTTCGCCGCGCAGGTCCAGGCGTACTGCGCGACCACGTCCAGGGGCGAGGCCGGCCGGCGGCGCGGGTCCTCGGCGTACCAGGCCACGAGCCGGCGCGCGGGTCCGAGCGCACCGGATGCGCCCTGGTGGACGGTGCGGTTGTAGTACAGCACCATCGCGCGCTCGGTCGAGACGCCGAGCAGCCGGGCGATCTCCACTGCGCCCGCCATGTACTCGGACTCCGCGGCGACGCGCGCCTGCACCCGCTGGAACGCGGGCCAACGGCCGGCCGTAGCGAATCGGGTCGCCCACGGGTCGGCCCAGAGCACCGCGCCGTCGACCGCCTCCAACGAGGCCCTGGCGGTCACCTCGAGCAGCTTCGCCCAGCTCGCGCCGAAGAAGCGCGCGAACGCGACCGGGTCCGCGTCGGCCATCGCCCGGAGGAGCGCGCCGAGCGAGCCCGACTTCTGCGTCCACTGGAGGATGCCGTAGCTGACGCCGTTGCCGTCGAGGTTGGCCTGCACGGACCAGTAGTTGCCCTCGTGCTCGCTGGTCTTGCGGAGCAGGGTCGGGATCCAATCGGTGATGAGGTTCTCCACCTTCTCCTCCAGCTTTCGAGCGGTACGTTGTGCCGTCGGCGACGAGGCCACCGCGGCGAAGATGAGCAGTCCGAGCGCGCCTGCGCCGAGCAGGAGCGGGGTGTTGTTGCGGCTCATGGTCCCGCCTCCGCAGAGGCGACGAGCTCAGCGGAGGATGAAGCGCTTGGTCCCCGCGCAGTAGTCGGCGGCGGGGATGCCAATTCCGTCGGGCGCGTCCGCACGTGCGACAGCAGGCGGAGCCGGTTCAGCGGCATCCACCTGGGCACAGAACTGCTCGCGTTCGTCCTGCTGAACGGCGTGTAGGAGCTTCCAGCGAACAAGCAGCAGGAACTCGGAGTATGGGTTCCCGTTGACCTGCCATGCCAAGACAACGGCGTCTCCGTCGCCGCTGACCGTCCACGTCCCCGAGTCGTCGAACACGAGGTCGTCGAGAACGCCCTGGTGACGAAACGTTCCATCCGCCATGAGCTGAAGAACGTCCTCACGGCACCCGCAACCGTAGCCAAGGCCAGCGAGCTTCCCGTAATAGGAGTACGTGCCTGCGATGCGCTCGCGCGGAGATGGCGGTGCCGGCACTTGTGGCGCGGAGGAAGGAGTGCATCCGAGCAAGGCCACAAGCCACATGCAGCGTAAGTAACTCTCACGCCGCTCACGCGGCCCCCTCGCCGACATCGCCGGCTTCGTCCTCGGCCTCGCCCGAGAGCAGGTTCCGCGGGATCGTCCGACCCCACCACCAGCGCCCGGCCTCGGCCAGCTCGCCGAACTTGAGCCCCGAGTCGGGAGCCTGCGCCAGAAACGCCGACCAGCCGGCCTCGGTGGGCAGGAGCACGTCCACGCCCGCCGTTCCCGATGCGGCGCCCGCGTTGACCACGCGGAGGCCGGCCGGGGACACCACGGGGATCTTCTGGCTCTGCTGGTTGTAGTAGCTGACTTTCGCGAGCGCGCTCACGACGCCATCGGCAACCTGCGGCCAGATCCGTTCGACCCAT
>CAJBVW010000332.1 GCA_903959175.1 uncultured Pseudomonadota bacterium | reverse complement strand
GGACCTGTTCGACAGGTACCCCCTCAATGACCGCGTGGCGGTCATCCTCGGGGGACCTGTTCGACAGGTACCCCCTCAATGACCGCGTGGCGGTCATCCTCGGGGGACCTGTTCGACAGGTACCCCCTCAATGACCGCGTGGCGGTCCCGGAGCGGCTCGTCCGGACGGAGAACGCCACGGTGACCGCACCCAGGTCGCACGGCCGACCAACTGAAATCGATCACACCCCTCGACGAACGGCCGGAAATAGCGGCCGTTCGCCCGGGATGACGGCTCATCCTCGACGAACGGCCGGAAATAGCGGCCGTTCGCGCCGGATGACCGCGGCCCGCCGCCCCCCAACCCCGGCCATCGCCGCCGCGATCAGCCCGCCGCGACCCGACGGCGGCGCGCGGCCAACACCCCGGCGAAGCCCACGAGGAGGAAGCTCGCGCCCGAGGAGGTCGCGGCGCAGCGCGCCTCGTCCCGCGCCGGGGCCGCGGGCGCCGCGGGCGCCACCGCCGGCGTGACCTCGGGGACCACGGGCACCACCGCGGGGACCACCGGCGTGGCGGGGTCCACCGGCGCGGCCGGGTCCACCGCAGCGGCGGGGTTGGCGACCTCGCGGGTGCCGCCCTCGGGAGAGGCCTCGAGGTGGAAGCCGTCGCGGACGCAGTGATTGCCGTACAGGTACTCGCGGTGGGTGCCCGCTTCGCAGGTGGGCGGCGGCCCGATGTCGGCGCGCGCGGCGGATGCGAAGCCCAGGAGCAGGAGCGTGGAGACCATCGTTCACCTCGCCGCGAGGGTACCCCCTCAGGGCGCGGGACGGCCACCCGACGGGGGCCACGCACGCGGCCCCGTGCGCTCCGCTCCGCCGATGGCCTCCCCCATCGACTGGCGCTCCCCGCGCACCGGGCTGGTGATCGTGTCGGGGTCGCTCGCGGCCCTCGCCACGAGCGGCCGGTGGCGGGCCCTCGGCGAGGCGCTCGACGAGCCCGAGCTCGGCTGGGCGGAGGACCTCGCGGCGATCCGCGCCGGGCGGCGCGCGCCAGGGGGGCCGGAGGGGCGCCGCCTCGGGCGGCGAGTCGGCGGCTCGGCGCCGACCGAGCGCGCAGCGCGAGCCCGGAGGACAACCGCCCGACCGCGTCCGCGCGGTCGGGGGCGCCCGGCTCGATGTGTCCGTGGCGATGTGCCCGTGGCGATGTGCCCGTGGCGATGTGTCCGTGGCGATGTGCCCGTGGCGATGTGTCCGTGGCGATGTGTCCGTGGCGATCCTGCCCCTCACCCCGGCAGGCGTGCCCGCCACCGGCTCCCGACCGCCGCGAGGCCCAGCGCCGCCCCGAGCAGGAGGAGCCCGGAACGGCCGGTGGCAGACGCGGCGGTCGTCCCCGTGGCACCGGCGCGCTCGATCGGACGGTTGCGCACACACACGAGCGCGTCGGACATGGACCGGTACGTGCCACGAAAGGTGTCGTGCGCGGCGCTCTCGTAGGAGCAGCTCTCCCCGAGCGTGCGGGTGTCACAGGCCTCCCACGCCAAGGGGGAGCCGTGGCCGGCGTGGGCCAGCGCGGACGACACACAAACCGGGGCGAGCCACGCCAGCAGGATCATGGGGGCGGCCCCTCGCCGCCTTCGCGCTCGCCCTGCTCGCCGTGGAAGCAGCCGATGAACATGTTCTCCCCGGGGCTGGCCACGTGGTAGTGGTAGCCCCGGGTGGCGTCGGCATGGCCGCGGCACGCGTCGAGGTCGCTGGGCTCGGTGCCCGCGGTGTCGAGCATCGCGTAGAGCCCGTACCCATCGAGCGCGTAGCCGATCAGGGGCGCGTGGGCGTCGCTCTGTGCCACCTCGGTCGGGCAGCCCGTGGCAGCGTGGTAGTGATACCCGGCGTGCAGGTTGACGTGCCCGCCACAGTCGTCGAACGCGGCGATGGTGTAGTTGGCGAGGATCGCCTCCACCGGGGCGGGGGGATCGAAGTCCACGCCGTTCAACGCGAGGCCGACCACGCCCATGCGGTCGATCTCGGCCGGGCTCGCGAGCGGCACGGGGGTGACGGGCAGCAGGTAGGTGGAGGTCGTGCCCGCGTCCAGGTAGTCGGTCGAGCACTCGACACAGTAGTTCTGGTAGGCGGGGTCGACGTCGGGGCGCGCGGCCGCCTCACAGGCCTCGTAGGAGGCGGTGACGTTCACGGCGCCGGTGCTCTCGTCGTACAGCTGCCAATTGTCATCGTCGTAGAAGGTGGCGAGGCCCTCGATGAACGCGCCGGAGGCGTCGAACACCGCGCCGTCCTCGATCCAGATGCCGGTGACACGCGCGTCGTCGGTGACGCTGCGGGGGCAAAAGGGGCCCACGTCGTGCTCGGTTGGCAGGGAGTGGACCTCGATGCGGTAGCAGGTGGTGGTCGTGCCGCCGGAGAGGGTGCACGCCTCGGTGCGGATGTCCGCGGCGAGGCCCTCGGCGAGGAACAGGGCGGGGTCGAGGGCGCCGGAGGGGACGCCGGCGGCGGTGTCGTCGGCGACGGTGTCGGGGGCGGCGGCGTCGTCGGCCGGATCGCACGCGGCCAGGAAGAGGAGCAGGAGGGGCATGGAGGGTCTCCGTGTGCGGTAACGGGCGGGGCCGCAGAAGCTGGACGGGATCTTTTTCGTCCGGCCGCCCGCGCGGATACGGTGCGCTGCGTCGACCGCGGCGCTCCCCCGCCACCGCGGCGCTCCCCCGCCACCGCGCCACCGCGCCACCGCGCCGCCCCGCCGCCCCGGAGCTCCCGATGCCCTCCCGCGTTGCCGATGCGCAGGCCCCGCTTCGTGCCGAGTACCGCGGCACGCCGGCGGCCGCGCGCGCGACCGACCACGCCCGCACCACCGGCGCCCACCCCGCCGAGCGCTGCTGCGTCGTCCAGGCCACCCTGCGTAGCCCGCCCCCCGTGGTCACGACGTTCCGCCCGGGCTGACGGTCCACCCGCACCCCCGGCGGAGTTACGGGTCGGACGGGAGTCGACACCATGACCAGCGCCCTCGGTGCGATGTGGATGCTGCTCGCGGGGTGCGCGCTCCAGCCCGTGACCGCGATCGAGCGGCCGGACGACACGGGGGACTCGGCGCCCGACACCGACACCGACGACACCGACGACACCGACGACACCGACGACACCGACGTCGAGGACACCGCCGTCGCCCCGGACACCGACGTGTCCACCTGGACCTCCGCCGACATCGTGCCTCTCTACGGCGACGCCACGACGCTCGAGCCCGAGGTGTGGTTCGAGCGCGGCGACGCCATCGTGACCCGCTTCGCCGACCGCGCGCGCGACCGCCACGCCCGCGAGGACGAGTTCCAGAGCTACGACCACTACCTGCCGCGGTATTGGGAGCACCGCACCGTGCGCGTCCAGTTGGTCGACACCATCGCCAAGGGCGGTGACACGATCGAGGTCACCTTCGTGAGCGAGTGGAAGCTCAGCATCGCCGAATTCCGCGCCTGGTACCGGGGCACCGGGAGCGTCGCCACGTACAGCGGCAACTACGCGCCGCAGGTGCGGGAGGAGGGCCCGGGCACCTTCGACGACGACCTGGAGCAGGTCAGCGACGCGGGCGCGCAGTACCGCTACACCTACACCATCGACTCCGCCTACACGATCGACGGCGCCAACGTGCCGCTCGCGGCCGGGCAGTTCATGGAGGTGGAGATCAGCCAGTTCCTCGACGGCGTGCCGAGCGGCCGATCCAACTACTACGGGACCGCCCTGCTGTACGCGGTGGGCACCGGCGGCGTGGTGCCGTGGGAGGCGGTGGGGACCTTCTCGAACGCCGCGACCGAGCGCGAGAACTCCCACCCCCTCGACGAGGCCGCGTGGCTCGGCGGCCGCACGACGCTCCCGTACAACTACTCGGACGAGCCCGGCAACGCCTTCATGCAGATGGCGTCCAACCTCTCGAGCGTCAACGGGCAGGCCTTCGTGCGCGGGCGGCGGGTCCACCACACCGACATGGCGGACGGCACCCACGACGAGAGCGACGAGAACGGGATCTTCACCGACCTCGTGGGCCTCGTGGGGCCCAACTCGGTGAACACCTCGTGTGACAGTTGCCACACCCGCAACGGCCGCGCGCCGGTCGCCGAGGTGGGCGTGCCGCTGGACAAGTGGGTGTTCAAGGTGGCCGCGGCGGACGGCGGCGGCGACCCCGCCATCGGCCACGTGTTGCAGCCGAGCGCCACGACGGGCGGCGGCGAGGGCGAGGTCTCCATCGCCGCGTGGGTGGAGGCGGACGGCCTGCGTTCGCCCCGGTTCGCGTTCAGCGCCGACGAACCCGCGCTCTACTCCGCCCGGCTCGCGCCCGCGCTCGTCGGCATGGGCCTGCTCGAGGCGGTGCCCGAGTCCGCCGTGCTCGCCTGGGAGGACCCCGACGACACCGACGGCGACGGCATCTCCGGCCGCGCGCAGCTCGTCGCCGACCCCGCCACCGGGGACGTGCGCCTGGGCCGATTTGGGTGGAAGGCCGGCGCCAGCAGCGTGACCCACCAGGTCGCGGGCGCGCTGAACACCGACATGGGCGTGATGACCTCGCTCCTGTCCACCCCCGACTGCGGCGCCGCCCAAGCCGGCTGCGGCAACGACGACGGCGCCGAGCTCGCCGACGCCCACCTCCTCGACCTCGTGAAGTACATCTCCCTGCTCGGCGTGCGCGCCCGCACCGGGATGGACGACGCCGACGCGCTGCAAGGCGAGGCCCTCTTCGGCACGCTTGGGTGCGCCGCGTGCCACGTCGCCGAGGTGACGACGACCGACCGCCACCCCTTCGCGGAGCTGCGCGGCCAGGTCATCCACCCCTATACGGACCTCCTCCTGCACGACATGGGCGAGGGGCTGGCGTCCACCCTGGGCGAGGGCCGGGCCAGCGGCGCGGAGTGGCGGACAGCGCCGCTCTGGGGCCTCGGCGCGAACGCGTGTGTCACCGGCGGCACGGTCGGCCCGGCCCAGGACGAGACCTGCGCGCCCGACGAGAGCTACCTCCACGACGGCCGCGCCCGCACGCTCGCGGAGGCGATCCTGTGGCACGGCGGCGAGGGGGAGGCGTCCCGGGCGGCCTACGCCGCGCTCTCCGAGGCGGATCGGGAGGCGGTGCTCACCTTCCTCGGGTCGTTGTAGAGGCCACCGAACGCGTCACCGCCCCGGCGTGCCCGGCCGCGCCACGAGGGGCGGGCGCGCGTTCCGCACGAGGTCGAGGGCGTAGGCGTGGAACCACTCCCCGGCCGGCGGCGCCGACGTCGCGGCGTCCTCCTTGCCGCAGTCCGGGTCGTAGTCGGGGGCCGTCGGGTCGGAGGTGCCGTCCGACTCCCCGGGCGGCTTCACCCAATACCAGGCGTCGATCCCCGGCGCGGGGTCGGCCCGCGGCCGCTCGCCCAGCCCGGCGCCCCGGTTGTTGCACCAGTACCCCCACTGACGCCGGATGCCACCCACGCCGTTGCGGCCCGTGTCGACCAGCCACGCGACGTTGGGGAGGCCCGCCGCCGTGTAGGTGGCAGAGAGCTGCGCGTGGAACGTCCGCTCGTCGCGCGTGGGGTTCCCCTGGTAGTCGAAGCGCTCCGTGGCCGCGTCGAGCACCGAGTAGTTCGCCACGTTGCTGGCGAAGCCGCGGATGAGGCCACGCCCGCCCGCCGCGTCGAGCACCTCGCGGAACACCCGCGCCGTCCGGGTCTGGTTGTCCGGCCAGCCGAGCCAACCCGAGTGCCCGGTGTCGAGGTACAATGACACGTTGGGCGCGGAGAGCCGCGCGATCGCGTAGGCGGTGCCCTCGCGGTAGCCGTGCTCCGCGGCGGCGCAGCGCGGATCGTCCAGGTTGGTGGCGAGGTTTGGCAGCGAGTCGGGCTCGATGATCGCGACGATGCGTTGGTCCGGGTGGGCGGCGAAGGCGGCCGCGATCCCGTCGACGAACACGCGCTTGTACGTCTCCAGGCCCCCGCTCGCCGCGTGGAGCTCTCCCTGGGACGCGTTCGCGTGGCAGTCCCGATCCGGCAGGTCGTAGAGCACAAACACGGTCACGACGGGCCGCCCCTCCCGCCGCTGCTGGGCGAGCGCGGCGTCGAGGTAGGCGCCCACCTTCGGGACCGTCGCGAGACGCGCGATCCAGATGGCGGTCGGCACGGTCTGGAGCGCGCGCAGGGCGGGGGCGTCGGCGGGCGAGCGCGCGATGGACGCCTCGACCTTGCGGGCGTAGTCGGGGTTCACGAAGAGCGTGGCGCCGGCGAAGGGGTTGCCGGTGGTGAGGGCGGCCGGGGGAGCGGCCGGGGGAGCGGCCGGGGGAGCGGCCGGGGGAGCGGCCTCGGAGGCGCCGCAACCAGCGGCGAGGGCGAGGGCGAGGGCGAGGGCGAG
>CAJBVW010000331.1 GCA_903959175.1 uncultured Pseudomonadota bacterium | reverse complement strand
GACCTGCTCGGCTTCAGCGACGGACACCGACGGGGGCGCGCCGACGCTGACCTACGCGTGGACCAACAGCAGCACGGGGACCTCGCTCGGCTCGGGCGCCACGCTTTCGTTGAGTAGCGCCACGGCGGCCTCCCGCGCGAGCGTGGCCTGCGCGGTCACCGCGACCGACGCCAACGGCGGCACCGCCACCGGCACCGCGAGCCTCACGCTCGGCAACCGCGCGCCGGTCGCCACGGTATCCCTCACGCCGGGCAGCCCGACGCGGACTTCGACGCTCACCTGCTCCGGATCCGCCACCGACGCGGACGCCGACGGCACCTCGCTCAGCTTCGGCTGGACGGTGGGCGGCGGCGCGGTCAGCGCGACGAGCAGCTCTTCTACCTCGAGCACGCTCAGCGGTGCGTTCTCCGCCGGCCAGCTCGTCGCGTGCACCCTCACCGCGTCGGACGGCAAGTCCGGCACGGACACCGACAGCGCGAGCGTGACCATCGGGAACACCGCGCCGGTGGTCAGCAGCGTAACGCTCTCGCCGAGCACGGTGTACACGAACGATACGTTGACCGCGAACGTGGTCTCCATCGACGCCGACGGCGACACGCTGAGCTTGGCCTACGCTTGGTACGTGGGCGGCACGCTGGTTCCGGCGGCGACCAGCAGCTCCTTGTCGGGCGTCAGCTACTTCAACGAGGGGCAGGCGGTGTATGTGACCGCCACTGCGAACGACGGAACCACCAGCACTTCCGCTACGTCGAGCAGCGTGACCGTGTCCAACACCGCCCCCAGCGCGCCGGTGGTGGAGATCACGCCGGTAGATGCCATGAGCGCGTACGACCTGACCAGCGAGGTCGTGACCGCGAGCACCGACGCCGACGGGGATTCCGTCACCTACACGTTCGCGTGGGATGTGGACGGGGTGGAGTACACCGGGGCCACCGACGCGGCGACGAGCAGCTTCGTGGACGGTGCGGATGTGGGGGGCGGGGAGACGTGGACGTGTGAGGTGGAGGCGGGGGATGGTGACGCGGCGGGAGGCCGTGGGGAGGATTCCGTCACAACACAAGAGTGTACGTCCCTCTCGCTCGACGGCGTGAACGACTACCTCAACGTTCCCAGCTCCTCGTCGCTCGTCTACGCCGGTGCCCGAACCGTCGAGACATGGCTCAACTGGCGGGGGGGTACCGGAAAGTACCAGTTCATCGCAGGCCAGGGCTGGGGCGGTGCGAGCATCGCGTTCCGACTGCAGGTGCTCGGCGCCGCGGATGCAATCTGCGGCGGGTCCGCCGGGAAGCTGATCTTGTCTTGGGGGCCGGGTGGAAGCACAAGCTACTGCCTGGTCTCGTCCGCGACCCTGTCGACCGGCACATGGCAGCATGTCGCCGTCGTCTACAACGGCTCGTCCTGGACGATGTACATCGACGGCGTCTCCGTCGGGTCACGCGCCGCGTCGTCAGTGCCGACCGGCGCCGGATACGCCGCCTACATCGGGGGAATCAACCTCTATCCGACGGACTATCCGCTGAACGGCAGTCTCGGCTCGGTTCGACTTTCGACCACCGCCCGCTACTCGGGGTCCTTTACGCCGGCGGTCGACTGGACCGCTGACAGCTCAACGGCGCTCCTGCTTCGCATGGAGGATGGATCTGGGACCGCCGCGTCCGACGCGAGCGGAAATGGAAACGACGCATCGATCAGCGGCGCCACCTGGGCCAGCGACTGTCCAACGGACTGAAACCAACTCGCTTCTCACGCACGTGCACTCCGGTCGTCTGGGTCGCTCGCGCACCCCGTGCACGTCTCCGCCGCCACGATGTCCGGCACCCCGGCCCCGTGCCTTGGTGCCCGGGAGGACCCCGGGTGTCGGGGCTGGCCGGGGCTGGGGGGTGGCGGGGGCGTAGGGTGCCGTTCGTTTCCTGCGGGAGTCTCCATGGTCCGTGTTCGGCTTGTACTGGTAGCGTTCTGCGCAGCTTGGCTGATGTTTCCCAACGCATCGCTAGCAGGCGCGCGCACGCGCGCGGATCTGCGTGATCTCGGCGATGGCACCTGCACACTCGCCGACGCCTGGCTCGACACCGACAACTACGCTTGGAACAAGCCATATCTCACGGTGGGCGAGCGTGAATGGAAGATCGCGGGCAGGGGCGGTCGCGAAGCGCTCGCACGTGTCGTGTACGGCTGCATGCCCGACTCCACTGGATTCCTCAAGCCATCCATGTTCGGAAGCGCGCTCCGAGAATGGCTGACCGAGCGCCACAAGAGACTTTCCTCCTGGGTCATCCTAAGCAACGCGGACCTTGAAGCCTGCGGGCGACAGGTGAATACGGTGTCCACGTCGGAGATTCCGACCGTTGTCGCCGCATGCGAGAGGCTTGAGGCGCAAGCCCAGGACGTGGCACGGGCCGACGAAGGAGTGGCCTTCGAGAAAACCTCACGGACCATCGACCTCGTTAGGTGGGCGGTGCACGAGGGATCAAGCGGTGTGAGCGCGGCCACGGCCGAAGTCGGGCGCCGCGCGAAAGCGGTCGCAGAATTCCGTTCCCGCGAAGCCTCCCTCCTCGGCGAGTGCACGCAGGCTCCGCGCACCCTGGGCGACCTCGACGCGCGGCGGGCCCGGTGCACCGAGCTGGAGCAGCTCATCGCGCAGCCGCCGCAGGATGCCACGGTTGCCCCGGAGACACGCACCCAGCTCGCCGCCGCCCGCGCGGAAGAGCCGGTGATCGAAGCGGCGCTGCGTCAAGCCATCGCGGACGCCGCGGCGACCGCCTTGAGCACCTGCACGACCACCCGGCCGGCGGACCGTTCGAGCCTCACCGATACGTCCGCGGCCTGCGATCGTGCGGAGGCTGCGGTCACCAGCGAGGCGCTTCCCCCCACGGCGCTCTCGTCGATCAAGACAGCGCGGGATCGTCTGGCCGCCAGCGAGAAGCAGATTACCGCCAAGGAGGCGGCCGAGAGGGCGGCCGCGCAGAAGGCATTCGAAGCCAAGGCACGGGTCGCGGAACAACTCGCATGGGAGGCGGCGATTCGCGGGCTCGCCTATCCGTCGATGGCGTCGCTCCTGCGTGCGGAGCTCGTCGGAGACGACGGGAAGGACAGCTTCATGTACATGTTCGACGCAATGGCGCCGAATGCGTACGGAGCGATGCGACGGACCTCCCTGTTCGCGGGGATCACGGTCGTGTCTGCAAAGGCTGAAACCTACAAGATTTGTCGAAAGAGCGGGATCGCGGCGGCCGGCATCCGACCGGACGGGTGGTACAAGCGTGAATTGAGAGAGATGTTGGATTGGTGCCCATAAGCGCCCTCGCAGTCGGAGCACCAACCGGAGTGTGGAAAGGCGGACGTGGATTCACCCCCCCTGCCCATACCCGATCACATGGTCGCTCGTGCACCCCGTGCACGTCTCCCGCGCCACGATGTCCGGCACCCCGTCCCCGTCAAGGTTCGTCAGGACATTGCTCTCGTAGCCTCGCGGCGTCATGCGGCACGGCCGCTCACCTTCCTCGATCGACAGGCGGGCGATCGACCCTAACGCGTCGGTCGCGTAGAGCGCCTCCCCGCCATCCCCCCCAAGAGCCGCCGCGAACACCGCCGTGTATTCGGGCCACTCCGAGTGCTCCCGACGCTCCTGGAGCATTCCCGCAGCCGACATCCGAAAGACCTGCGGCGGGCTCGAGAGGCTCGCCACGATGGTTCCGCGCGAGGTGTTCGCGATGGCGAGCCCGCCAGACAACTCCCCGAGTTCACGATGGGGCGCCCACGGCAGCGTCGCGGCGACAGGTCGCAGGTAGAGGGCGTCGCCTGCCAGGAAGAGCGCGCTTGCCCCATCCCTGAGCGCCACGATCCGGGCGATGCGCGGGCTCGGCCCCTGCATGATCCGCTCGGGCGCGGCGAACGTCCGGTTCCCCAGGCCGCGAACGCGCGCGAAGGCCGAGTCGTCCGAGAGGCTGGCGAGCAGGTCCTTGGTGCCGTCGCCGTCGAGGTCCGCCACCTCCACCGGGTAGCCGCTGCGCCCTATCGTTACGTCGGTCACCGCTGTCGGGAGCTCCGCCCCGCGGCCCCAACGGATCGTCACGCTCTCGTCGAGCTGGTTGGTGAAGAGCATGTCGATGAGGCCGTCGCCATCGATGTCCGCGGTGTTCACGGCGATGGTCTCGCGGGGGCCGGGTTGGTGGTGCATCACGAAGGCGCGCACGCCGTCGGCGCACCACTCCAAGTCTTCAATCTTCGTGAGCTGCGCTGGCTCCAACGACTTCGGCGGCTGCGTGTCGCCGAACCCGTCGTCCGTCGGCGGTAGCAGCACCCCGCCCGCTGCCACGATCGCGGCGATGGCACCGGTGCCCGTGAGCAGGGGCACCGCCCAGCGCTGCACGCTGGAGCCGATCTGGCGCCATTTCGGGAACGTTGCGGGGGGCCGCGGCGCCACGCCCCCACCCGAGGAGGACGCCTCCACACCCCCCGCTCGGACCCCCTCCACGACGGCCCGCACATCCCCGACCGTCCCGTTCCCCTCCCGCGCCCCCACCCCCCGCAGCGCCTCCGCCAGGCGCGCCCCGTCCGCGATCCGCTCCGCGACCGAATACCGCCCCGCCGCCGCGATCACGCCGAGCAGCGCGTCATCGGGCTCCCCCGCCGCGCGCAGCCGCCCGCGCAGGGCGTCGATGACCTCGGGCACGAAGAGGTCTCCCGGTGGGGCGCCGGTGCGCATCCACGCCGTGAGCGAGGCCAGCGCGTACACGTCCGTCGCAGGCCGGACGTCGCGGGCGTCGCGGCGCTGCTCGGGGGCCATGAACGGGAGGGTGCCCAGGAGCGCGTGCGTGCGGGTGTGACCGCGCGCGTGCACGCGGGCGATGCCGAAGTCGGCGAGGCGCACGGTGCCGTCGGGCAGCACGAGCACGTTCTGGGGCTTCACGTCGCGATGGACGACGCCGGCGGCGTGCGCGGCGGCGAGCACCTCCGCGAGCGCGAGGGCGATGGCGCGGGTGGTGGCGCCGTCCAGCGGGCCGTGGGCCTCGACGTGGTCGGCAAGCGAGCCGGCGGCCAGCTCCATGACGATGAGCCCGTGGCCGGCCTCCTCGAAGGTGGCGAAGACGCGCACGGCGCCGGGGTGCTGAACGCGAGCTACGGCCTCGGCCTCGTGCTCGACGGCGTCCGCACCGCCCGCGTCTGCGGGGACGGCCTTGATTGCCACCTCGACGCCGTCGCGGGTGTCGAGCGCGCGCCACACCTGCGCGGTCGCGCCCGCGCGCAGCTTCGAGAGCAGCCGGTAGCGGCCGGAGCGGAGGCGGAGTCCGGGGTGAAGACCGTTAGGAAAAACGACGCCCTCAAACCCACATCCTCGCATCTGACGCTCGCTCCCGTCAACCCCGTCGCCCGGATGCTGCGTGTGGCCGGCGGGTTCACCACCACGCGGCGGAGCGTGAGCGGGCCGCCGCATCCGGGGCACGCGGACGGCGTAGCGGAGCTGGGGGCGCTCCGCGTCCAGGGGCACGAGCAGGTCGCGGGTGGCGTCCTCGAGGCAACGGCCAGGCTTTGTGTGACGCCCGCTCGGTGCTACCGTGACCCGGATGCCCCCCGACCCCTCCCTTCGCAGTCTCCGCCGCGCGCGCGGTCCTCCTGGCCCTCGCGGCGGGGTGCACCGCGTCGTCGCCCGTGCTCCCGACGGCCCCCGGCGACGACGTCCCGACGGCCCCGGACGACGACACCCCGACGGCCCCGGGCGAGGAGCCCATCGAGACGATCGGCCCCGCCGGCGCCTCGCCCGAGGAGGACCCCTCCGACGCCGTGTTCGACCCCGCGGTCGTCCACCGCATCGACCTCACCCTCGACGCCGCCGCCTGGGCGGACCTGCGCGACAACCCCTGGGCGGAGGCGTGGTGGACGGGTGACTTCGCCCTCGACGGCGAGAGCATCGGCGAGGTGGGCTTCCGCGCGTACGGCGGCGCCAGCCACGTGCCGGGCAAGCCCAACCTCAAGATCGGCTTCGACCGCGAGGTGGCTGGGCGCGAATTCCTCGGCCTCGAGCAGCTCAAGCTCGACGCGTCCACCCAGGACCCCGGCTTCCTCAACGAGGCCGTCGCCACCGACGTCCTCCGCGACCTCGGCCTCCCCGCCGCGCGGACGGGCTGGGCGGTGGTCTACGCCAACGGGGAGAAGGTGGGCTTCTACGTGCTCCTCGAGCCGATGGACGACACCTTCATCCGGCGCTGGTTTGGTAACGACGACGGCGTGCTCTACGGCACCACCTCGTACATGTACGCGCAGGGGCTCAACCGGTTCACCACCAGCTCCCCGCTCAGTTGGTACGTGGTGACGTTCGGCGAGGGGGACGGCTCGGACATCGCGGCCGCCGCCGACGCTATCGCCCTCGGCACCCGCGAAGAGCTCGAGGCGCTCGTCGACACCGAGACGTCCATGCGCATCTCGGCCACCCGCGCGATGATGGGGAGCACCGACTCCTTCGTCGCCGACGGGAACAACTTCTACCTCTACAACCACCAGGGCCGGATCGTCGTGCTCCCCTGGGACTTCGACGTCGAGCTCGCCGGCTACTCGCCCGTGTTCTGGAACATGGTGGAGATGGAGATGGAGCGCCCCTGGGAGTACTCCCATTGGCGAACCAACTCGCTCACCGGGGAGATCTACACCGAGCCGCTCTACGCGCGGATGCTCGCCGAGGGCTGGGACCTGGACGGGTGGATGGCGACCGTCGCCGCCGGCCCGCTCGACTGGGCCGCGGTGGACGCGCGGGTGCAAGCGCTCGCCGCGGTCATCGACACGGACGCATGCGCCGACGCGTACCACAGCTGCGCGTCGCACCGGCAGCGCGTGGCCGACCTGCGGTTCTTCCTCCACACCCGCCTGTCCCGGCTGGCCGGGGGCGAGGTGGCGGACTGCTCGGGGCCGACCGGGCTTGCGTTCTCAGGGTCCGTGGGCTCGGGGAGCCTGCTCGTTGACACGAGCGAGTGGGCGCCGGGCCTCGTGGTGAACGGGGAGCACCACTGCACCGGCGTGTACGCGCACGCGCCGAGCGAGGTCGTCACCACCGTGACCGCCGGCACGTTCTCGGGCGCGGTGGGCCTCCACGACGCGAACGGCACCTGCGGCGACGGGGTGGTCTTCTCCCTGGTGCAGGACGGCGCGGTCCTTTGGACGAGCGGGACCGTCGCCGGGTACGAGGACGCCGTCCCGTTCGCCGTACCGGTGGGCGCGGGCGCGCTCACGCTCCGCAGCGACGCGCGCGGGGACAATGCGTGCGATCGGTCGGTTTGGGTGGACGTAGCGGTGGAGTGAGTGGTGGCGCTCTCGCCCGGGTGCTGCGGCGATGGACGACGCGGTGCGCGACCCCCGGGTGTGAAGAACCTGTCGACCCCGCGCTGGCACCGGAATGTCCGGCTATCCTCTCGCCCATGCGCCGGACCCTCCTCCCCGCCCTGCTCCTCGCCACCGGATGCGTGGCCCCGGTGAAGCTGGCCCTCCAGCTCGAGTGCGATCCGGACGACATGTCCATGTGGCCGCCCCTCGACGAAGACGTGGTGAGCCCCGTCGGCGCGCTCGCGCCCTTCGATCTCGAGGTGGACGACTATGCCGGCCCGGCCTCGTCGGTGTACGGCAAGAGCCCCGAGATCGTCGCGGTGCCGGACATGTTCGGCATCGACGTGCTCCTGCAGGACTACGGCGACGGCGCCCCCGCAAAGCTCGTGCGTATCGAGCGCGATCAGGAGCGGTTCGAGGTCACCCAGATCCTCGATGTTGACGGCCTGGATCGCGTCATGGGCCTCGCGGTCGACGACGACGGCTACCGATACGTGGCGACCGGCGTTGCCGAAGACGCAAGCCAATCCGAGAGCCCCGGCCTGGGCGAGTACCGGGACGACGTCGTCCACATCGACAAGATTGATCGCGACGGCAAGGTGCTCTACACGGTCGACCTCGACCGGGCGCGCGAGGCGACCGGCACCGGGCCCGAGCTCGTGATGAGCCCGATGATCGCGGGCAGCTCGCGCATGGTGTGGGGCGGCGGGAAGCTCGAGATCCTGCACGCGATCAACACCGACTGGGACGCCAGCATCGGCCAGCGCCACCAGAAGGCCCTCTCCACCGTGCTCGACGCGGCCACCGGCGACGTCACGCGCACCGCCTCGATCTGGGTGAGCCACTCCTTCGACCAGCGGCTCTACTACGACGGCACCGGCTTCATCGAGATGCATCTCGGCGACGCGTACCCGCGTCAGATCGTGATGGCGCGCGTGGAGCCCGACAGCAGCGCCTACCCGATCATGAACAACAAGGGGACAACGGGCGACAACAACACCTACAGCCGCCTCGGCGGCCTCGCGATCGTCCCGGCGGAGGAGGACCCCGACTTCGGCTACCTCGCCGTGTTCTCGACGGAGAGCACCACCGATCTCACCGGCGGCGGGCCGAAGAACGTCGGCCTCGTCCGCGTGCGGCGCGACTTCGAGACGACGGACCCGACGAGCGGCGACCACATCGATCCCGACATGCCGGACGAGCTGGTCTCGGCGGTCGACGGGACCGACTACACCAACCGCCTGAAGTGGCTCACGGCGTACACCACGGAGAGCGGCCTCCAGGCCGAGCGCACCCAAATCGTGTCCGTCGGCTGCGGCCGCTACGTGGTGCTCTGGGAGGAGTGGGACCTCGCCGGCACGTACTACGGCACGCAGGGGCTCCTGCTCGACACGCAGGGCGACGTCCTCGTCGAGGCCCGCGAGGTCACCCAGCTCCACATCCCGCGCGGGGACGACCCCTTCGAGTTCGACAACTCCGCGGCCTGGATCTCCGCGAACAAGGAGACCGGCGCCCTGTACGTGAACCGCGTCCACGCCGACCTGTCGTTCACCCAGGACGCGATCGAGTAGGGGGCGTGCCGCGCGCGTGGCGGCTTGGGTGGTGCCGCAGCCACAGTTGGTCCCGGGATGCCAAAAACAAACGACCCCGTCCCGAGGGACGAGGCCGTTCGATCACGTTGGCTCCGGGGCGTTGCGGGTTTAGGGCAACCGCGGGCGGAGCCCCTGCCCCAAGAACCCTGCCCCAAGAGCCACAAACGCCGCTTAGTAGCGGTAGTGCTCGGCCTTGTAGGGGCCGTCGACCGAGACGCCGATGTACGCGGCCTGGTCAGCGGAGAGCTCGGTGAGCTTGGCGCCGAACTTGGCGAGGTGGAGGCGGGCCACCTTCTCGTCGAGGTGCTTGGGGAGGGTGATGACCGAGGGCTTCTTGCCTTCGGGGAACGCCGCCTGGTTGACGCCGTAGGACTCGGCGTTCGCGTGGAGCTCGATCTGCGCGATGGTCTGGTTGGTGAAGCTCGCGCTCATCACGAAGCTCGGGTGCCCGGTGGCGCAGCCGAGGTTCACGAGGCGGCCCTCCGCCAGGATGATGATGCTGTGACCGCCGCCGTTCGGGCCGTGGGTGGTGGTCTTGAACTTCCACTCGTGGACCTGGGGCTTGATCTCGATCTTCTCGACCGTGCCCGCCTTGAGCATGAGCTCGAGGCCCGCCATGTCGATCTCGTTGTCGAAGTGACCGATGTTACAGACGATGGCGTTGTGCTTCATCTTGAGCATGTGGGCGGCGCCGATGATCGCCTTGTTGCCCGTGGCGGTGCAGAACAGGTCGGTGTTGGCGACCACGTCGTCGATGGTGGTGACCTCGAGGCCCATCATGCAGGCCTGGAGCGCACAGATGGGGTCGACCTCGGTGACCGACACGCGGGCGTACTGGCCGCGGAGCGACTCGACGGAGCCCTTGCCCACGTCACCGTAGCCGAGGACGAGGACCTTCTTGCCGGAGAGCATCACGTCGGTGGCGCGCATGATCGCGTCGACCAGGCTGTGACGGCAGCCGTACACGTTGTCGAACTTCGACTTGGTGACGGAGTCGTTGACGTTGATGCCGGGGAAGAGGAGCGTGGCGGCCTGGGCGCGCTCGTAGAGGCGGTGGACGCCGGTGGTGGTCTCTTCCGACACGCCGCGGATCTGCTTGGCGAAGCCGTGCCAGTAGCGGTCACCCTTGACGTGGCGCACGTCGAGAAGGAGCTGGAGGATGATGCTCTCCTCGTGGCTGCCGGCCTTGGTGGGGTCGGGGAGCTCGCCCTTGACTTCGAGCTCGTAGCCGAGGTGGATGAGGAGGGTGGCGTCCCCACCGTCGTCCAGGATGAGGTTGGGGCCGCTGCCGTCCGGCCACACCAGGGCCTGGAGCGTGCACCACCAGTACTCTTCCAGCGACTCACCCTTCCAGGCGTAGACGGGGACGCCCTTGGGATCGAGCGTGGTGCCGGTGGGGCCGACGACCGTGGCGGACGCGGCGTGGTCCTGAGTCGAGAAGATGTTGCAGGAGACCCAGCGCACGTCGGCGCCGAGGGCCACGAGCGTCTCGATGAGGACGCCGGTCTGGATGGTCATGTGCAGGGAGCCCATGATCTTCGCGCCCTTGAGGGGCTGGGAAGCGGCGAACTCCTCGCGGAGGGAGTTGAGGCCCGGCATCTCGACCAGGGCGAGCTCGAGCTCCTTGCGGCCGTAGCGCACGGTGGCCTCGGAGAGGTCACGCACCTTGAAGGGCATGTCCGCGTAGAGGTCGAGGCCGGTGTTCATGAACGTGGGCTGGGCCGGGATGGGGGGGCTGATCATGGGGACCTCGATGGGTGACGGGAACGGAAGGGGCGCCGGGGAGGGGGACCCCGACCGGCTCCATTCGTTTATCCGGATAGACGAATGAAGCGCAAGCGGATACTGCGCCGATGCGTAGGAAAACCCACCGTTGGCCAGCCCCGTCTTCGACCGGCTCACCGCGTTGTCCGAGCCCATTCGGGTGCGGCTCCTGCGTGTGCTCGCGCGGGAGGAGCTCGCGGTCGGGGAGCTCGCGAGGGTGCTGCAGACCTCGCAGCCCACCGTCAGCCGCCACCTCAAGACGCTCGACGAGGGCGGGTGGGTGCACCGGCGCAAGGTCGGCACCGCCAGCTACTTCCGGCTCGCGTACCAGGAGATGGATCTGGAGGCGCGCACCCTCTGGGACGTAGTCAGTGTCGGGCTGGATAACGAGGCGTGCGATCCCTCCAGTCCGTACGCTGAGGACTACCGCCGCCTCCAGAGCGTGGTCGCCGCGCGCGCGGCCGACAGCGAGGAGCTGTTCCGGCGCCTCGGCGGCCGCTGGGACGACGTGCGGAAGGAGCTCTTCGGCGAGGGCTACGTGTTGCCGGCGTTGCTCGCGCTCTTGCCGGCTGGGCTGACCGTGGCAGACCTCGGCTGCGGCACCGGCGCGATGTTGCCGCTGCTCGCGCCCGTCGCCGGCCATGTGTACGGCGTGGATCGGGAGGCCGCGATGCTCGAGGTCGCCGAGGATCGCGTGGCGGGCCTCTCGAACGTCACGCTCTGCCGCGGCCTGCTCGACGCGCTGCCGCTCGAGACGGCGAGCATCGACCTCGCGCTGTGCGAGCTCGTCCTTCACCATGTCCGCGATCTCCCTCCCGTCTTCGCCGAGGTCGCGCGCGTACTCGCCCCGGGCGGGCGGTGGGTGCTCCTCGACATGGTCGACCACGATCGTGAGGAATACCGCGACACCATGGGCCACCAGCACCTCGGCTTCTCCGAGGCGACCACGCGCTCGCTCGCGACGGGCGCCGGCCTGACCGTGCGGTCGTGGCGCGTGCTCCCGGCGGACCCGGCGGCGCAGGGGCCGGCGTTGTTCGTGGCGGTGGTCGGGAGATGATCGTCGCGTTGTTCATCATGCTCGGTGCCTGCGCTCCGCAGCCGCGCACCGAGGGGCCGCCCTCGCTGGTGCTCGTCTCGCTCGACACCTTCCGCGCGGATCGGGTGGGCGCGCTCGGGGGGCCAGCGGGGCTCACGCCCAACCTCGACGCGTTCGCCGCCGAGTCCACGGTGTTCGAGGCTGCGTACAGCCAGGCGGTGCAGACGACCCCCTCGCACACCAGCGTGTTCACCAGCCGCTACCCGAGCGAGACCACTGGCGCGGACGGAGACCCGTACGTGCCCCCCGAGACTCCGCTGCTGGCACAGCTCCTGAAGCTCTACGGGTTCCAGACGGGCGCCTTCGTGGGGGGCGGCGACCTCTCCGAGGCGCGGGGGCTCTCCGGCGGGTTCGACCGCTACACCCAAGGGCCGGACTTCGGGTCGCTCTGGCACACCACCCCGCCGGCGCTGGCGTGGCTGGACGAACGGGACGCCGCGAAGCCCTACTTTCTCTTCGTACACGGCTACGACGCCCACTCCCCCTACCTGAAGCCGCCCCCCTATGGCTACCTGCGCGCCGACGCGGCCGCCGCGGGGCCTGGTCAGGAGGCCGTCCGCAGCGCCACGGAGCGCATCGTGGACGGGGTGATGTACCAGGGCTTCTGGGTGTTGATGCACGGCTACGAGGAGCGTTTGCGGCCGCGATCCGCGGAGGGGCGCGCCTGGACCGCGCGGGAGGGCGCGGCGGACGGGGAGCCGACCCAGGTCGTCTCCGAGGCCGACATCGCGCTGGTCCGCGGCGTGTACGACGGCGGCGTCGCGTACGCGGACGCGCAGTTCGGCCGCCTGATGGCCGGGCTGCAGGCGCGCGGCGCGCTCGACGAGGCGTGGATCGTCGTGATGGCGGATCACGGCGAGCAGCTCGGGGAGCGCGGCATCTTCGGGCATTGTTGCGACACGGGCGACGAGGAGACGCACGTCCCGCTCCTCGTGCGGGCGCCGGGCGGTGCGGGCGGCGGGCAGCGCGTGCGCGGGATCGTCGAGCTCGTGGACGTGATGCCCACCCTCCTCGCCATCGTCGGCGCGACGCCCCCGGCGGGGATCCACGGCGTGTCCCTGCTCGACGCGGCGCGCGGCGCCCCCTTCGCCGGGCGAGCCTACGCCTACACCGAAGGCAGCGAGACGATGCGGACGCTGTCGATGCGCGGCGCCGCGGGGCGCCTCACCTGGACGGGCCTCCCCGCTACCGCCCCGCAGCTCCCGGCGCTGCTCCGCGCGGTCCGGGCGGACGGGCCCTCCTTCACCGCCGACGCCGCGCTCCCCGTCGTGACGCGCGCGCAGATGCGCGACGCGATGGTGGAGTGGGTGCGGGCCCTGGCGCCCCCGCCGACGGGCGCCGTGTCGCGCCCACCCCGGCCGGCCGCGCTGGACGCCGCGCTGCGGGCGCACGGCTACTGGGACGCCGCGCCGTGAGCGTGCTCCTGCTCATCCTGGCCTGCGGGCGGGGGGAAGACGCCGGCCCGTGGACGGAGGCGCGCGCGGTAGCTCCTGCCGTGGCGCACCTCGACGTTGACGGCAGCGGTGCGGTCGACGCGCAGGAGTACGCCCGCGTCGCGTTCCCGGGGCCCGCCTTCGCCGCCGCGGACCTCGACGGAGACGGTGCGCTCGCCCTCGACGAGGTCGAGGCTCTGGTGGAGGGCCAGGATCCGCTCACCTTCTTCACCTTCGACCTCCCGAAGCCGACCGGCGTGCCCGCCGAGCGCCCGCAAGGAACGCCCTCGGCGGGTACGGCCGGGGGGCCCAGCCCTGGATGCGCGCAGGGCCCGCCGCCCGCGGGAGGGCCGCAGGGCCCGCCGCCCACGGGAGGGCCGCAGGGCCCGCCGCCCGCGGGAGGGCCGCAGGG
>CAJBVW010000330.1 GCA_903959175.1 uncultured Pseudomonadota bacterium | reverse complement strand
CGTGCGCGAGGCACGGAGAAGGCGCGGTTTCGGGCTCCGGCGACCGGCTAGGCGTGCCCCGACGGGCCGGGCGGAGGGGTTGACGGAGGGGCGGGGCAGGTGCGAGGATGACGGGATGCGGGGTTCATTTTTCCTATCCGTTTCGCGCCGCGTGTCGGACCCAGGGAATCCCGCTGCGACTCGCCCGGAGCGTCGGCGCGGTGGGGGCCGCCGGGTGGGCATCACTCGCGGAAGTGGTGGCTGCCCGGCGGTGACCGACTTCGCCCTCAGACGCTGCCGGTCAGTCGACGCGCTCCGAGGGAAACGCGCGCCGTCGAGCGATTGACGTGAACGCGCCCGTCCTTGTAGGG
This sequence comes from uncultured Pseudomonadota bacterium, assembly GCA_903959175.1. Classification (GTDB taxonomy): domain Bacteria; phylum Myxococcota_A; class UBA796; order UBA796; family SXON01; genus CAJBVW01. The sequence continues at coordinate 3,792 of CAJBVW010000330.1, read as the reverse complement.
TTGATGGCCTGAGAGGTGCCTTGAATGCCGATGTCGTGCCACTGCGCCAGATGCCGCAAGGTCGTCACCGTCAGTTTAAAGGAGCGATGCCCGTCTTGCGATGCGGACCTTTCGGTCGGAGCGCTCTTCAGCGCCGCGGCAGCACGCGCCCGCCACACCGAGGCCTCCCCGGCTCCCTTCCCACGTCGGGATCCTCCCGCACGCCCCTCTCCGCCCCAGCCGGCCAATTTCGACCCGTTTCAGTTTCTTCGAGCGCCCGGAGATCCCACGGATCCAGACAACGACTGGCGGCCACTCGTCTGCATGTTGGGCGGCGCTCTCGGCACCTTCTTCTTCCCGTGCGTGGGAACGGTCGTAGGAGCCTACGCCGGCTGGATGGTCACCGATGGCCTACAAGCAGAGGCCCGTCGTGTCGCGCGGGATGCCAAGGTCGGAGGAGCTACCCCATCCGTTTCGCGCGACCCCGCGGCCGTGCATACCGCGCCCCGACCAGCGCCGGCTCCGGCGGCTCGTCCATCTGCGCCCTGGGGACCACCGGCTCCTGGCAGCGGAGACGGGGAGTACGAGCCAGATCTCGATTTTAGTGAACAGGAGGACGACGACGACGACGCGAAGCAAGAGCGCTGGTTTGACGCGATACAGAAACGCAGAGACTGGGAAGAATGGGCAGATGACCATGACTTCACTGGAAGTTACGAGGAGTACGGCGACACGACTGGCCCCTCCCTAAACGACGACGATGACTGATCCCGCCGCCCGGCTGGGCAGGGCGATGACGACCTCGCCAACCGCGCCCAGCTTGATGGCGCAACCTGCCGTCGCCAGCTAAGTCCGCCGGAGCCGAGGTGCCCTTGATGCTGCTTCTTACGGGACTTCTCGCAGGTGCTCCGGCGCTCGCGAGTGGCATGGAGGCGGTTGCCGTTTCGCAGGTCCTCGACGCATCGTCGAAGGTGGTCGTCACGCGCTCAACTGGCGAGTCGCTCATCCTGGAGTACGGGGTCGGGTGCCTCTCGATCTTCGGCCAGGTAGGGCAGGTCGTGTATGTGAACTCCCCGGGCCTGTTCGCGGGCGTCGGGTCGGAGATCGTCATTCCCGCCCGTTCCCAGAGTTGCCGGATCTGGAACTCGACATCCTTGGGCACGGGTCCTGCGACGAGTGCGCCGTCGCAGAGCCCGCCGGTACCCGCCACACCTACCGACGGGCCGACGGGATGCACGACAGGACACTGGATCAACGAAGTGAGTAGCACCGGAGCGGTGATCTTGCTGGAGGACGGTACCGCGTGGTCCGTCGCGGGGCACCATCAGCATCGCACCGCGATCTGGTTGCCGGTCACGAAGGTTGCCGTGTGCCGCGAGGGACTGATCAACCTGAGGAAGGACCAGTTCGTATCGGCTTCCAGGATGCGGTAGCCGCTCACGCCAAAGGCCGCGCTCTCACCTTCCACAAAGGTAGGCCTCCCCTCGCATTGTGGCGCCGGACGTGCCCACGTTGCTGGTGCTAAGAAGGACGGTATCCGCGCCGAGGGCAGCGGCCTTGGCGAGCATGGAGTTTGTGGCCTCCGACTCCCCCAAGCCCTGCGCCATGGAACCACCCCACCCGGAGTACGCGGCAACATTCCCAACAAACTTGCAATTTGCGACGGTTGCGGCATTGGACGTCAGCCGAACCGGCGTGCCGATGGCGGTGGTCGGCGGCTGATGCGCTGCGCAGCCGAGAATGAAAAAGACTAGAGTGGCGCCTACGATACGGAGACTCACGTACCCCTCGGATCGTCACGAAGATAGCACGCGTGCGACGCATCGCGTCGGGCGCGCCCGTCGATCAACGCGCGAACGCCCCCCTCACCACCTCCACTAGCACCCCCCGGTTCCGCCCCACGAACCCGTCGATGTAGTCCACCTCCACCCCCGCCGGCGGCTGTGCCCGCAGCGCCGCCACCGCCACCTCCAGCAGCCGCTCCGGGTCCACCCGCCCACGCCCGCGCAGCCGCACCCGCGCCCGGTCGATGGCATCCCGCAGCTTCGTCCGACGACCGGACGGCGTGAAGACGCGGGACCGGGGGCGGAGCCGTGCGCGAGGCACGGAGAAGGCGCGGTTTCGGGCTCCGGCGACCGGCTAGGCGTGCCCCGACGGGCCGGGCGGAGGGGTTGACGGAGGGGCGGGGCAGGTGCGTGGATGACGGGATGCGGGGTTCATTTTTCCTATCCGTCCACCGGGCCCGCCGATCTCGCGCACGGAAAGGGAACGCCCGCGCGGATCCGTCTCCTGGTGGACGGAAGGGTGGTCGGAGAGGGCAACCTGCCGGTCACGATCCCGCTCGACATCGGTATCACCGAGGGGCTCGCCTGCGGCCGAGACCCCGGCTCGACCGTCACCGACCGCTACTCCGGGCCCGTCACCTTCACGGGCGCGCTCGAGCAGGTCGTCGTTGACGTCTCCGGCGCGGTGATCGAGGACAAGGACGCCGAGTTGCGTCGGCACATGGCGCACCAGTAGCGGTCGGGGGCGGGCGAGCATGCGCGCCCGGCGCGTGCAGCTGCCCGGCGCGAGCGAGCTCGCGCTTCCGCCCCGGTGCGCGAGCTCCGCCGGGTGCGGCCTGCACGCCGGCGTGAGCTTCGAGGCGACCGACCCGGGCCCTCGTCCTACATCTCTTCGGCCGGCACCTCGCCGCCCGCGCCGCCCGAGGGGGCGCGCAGGATCGTGACCACGTCGTAGATGGACGAGGAGCTCGTGCACGACGCGGAGTGGAGGTAGCCGTTGTTGCTCTGCTCGGTGCCATAGCAGAGACCGGTGTCCTCACTGCGGATGCGGTAGCCGCCGCCGGAGACCGGGACGAGCTGCATGTCGTAGCCGGACTGGTCGAGCGAGCAGTCGTCGTGGAGCACCAGGTCCTGGCCGTAGTAGTCCCCGAGGTAGCTGCAGGTCGCGTAGTGGAGGTGCTCGAACCGGACAAGCGGCTCGCCGAGGGCGTTGGTGCCAGCGTCGACGATCTCGTACGCGGCGTCGCCGAGCCAGGCCGGCCCGACCCCCGGGTTCACGGTGTCGCACAGGTTGTGGCCACCAAAGTTGAGAGACAGGAACGCGTTCCAGTCCACGCTCCCGTTGTTGGCGCAGAACCCCGTGTCACGTTGCCGAAGCGCCACGACGGCGCCAACCTCGGGGGTGGCGGGGGAGGGCGCCCGCAGTTCGAACGCCAGGTTCTGTTGCCGCCAGGCGCGCCACAGGATCGGGAATGCCCTGTACCGGCCCTGCCAGGTGAGCCCGCGGTAGAACTCGAGCCCGTTGCTGCGCGAGTCCTCGTGCGAGGCGAGCACGTAGAGGTCCGCCGGCGCCGGGTCGAGCGTGGAGAACTGGCGGACGATGTGGAGCCAGCGATAGCCGGGCGGCGTCACGTCGCAGTCGGCGGGCACGAGGGAGGCGCGTTCGGTCACGCCGGTGGGCGCGCTCCAGCCCGGGGGAGCGGTGGTGGCCCAGCCTGTCACCTGCCAACACTCGGCGGCTTGGGCGGGGGTTGCGAGCAGGAGGCCGGCGGCGGCGACGAAGAGGGGGGCGAGGTGGTTCATCCGAGTCTCCTTGTGGACACCCCAACCCTATGAGCGGCCGCGGGCCCCCGCATCACAAGCGGATCTAACGTCCCCCGCGGCAGCCGCCCGGAAGGCGGCCGCGCTTCTCGCCGCGAACGCAGCGTGGCGCGCCGAGGTGGTCCCCCGCCCCTCGCCCGAGAGCCCCGAGGCGGCCAAGGCGCGTCGCGCCAAGCGGCTCACGCGGCACCCGCGCATGCGGCTCGCG
>CAJBVW010000329.1 GCA_903959175.1 uncultured Pseudomonadota bacterium | reverse complement strand
TCACTACCGCGGCCCACGCCTCGACCGTCGCGCTCTCCGCCGGGGGCGGGATCTGCGTGATCGCGTAGAACAGCGCCTCGGCCAGCGCGAGCGCGGCGACGTACTGGGCGGCGCGGCTCGCGACGCCGTTCGGCCCCGCGGTCTTCGTCCAGAGGTCCAACTTCGCCGCGTAGACGCGCCGGACATCCTCCCGTGCGACCTCGTCCCCGGCGAGCTGCTCCACGATGGCCGGCCCGAGGTGCCCGTAGTGGGCCATCACCCCTGCGTTCAGCCTCCGCACCACATCGACGGTGGCCTCGTCGGTGCCGCCGAGCGGCGACCCCCAGAGGCAGATGCAGCGGGCGCGGGTGCCGCCATCGTTCGTGAACGAGGTGATCGACTCCTCGCCCGTGGAGATCAGGACGCTGTGGGTGCGCGTCGTGCGCTGGACCGACTGGAGCGAGCCCCGGCCCCGGCCGACGCCGCTGGCGTGGTTGTAGACGTGGCGGCCCACGTCCTCGCGGCGACGCGCCCGCTTGGTGTCGTCGAGTAGGACGGGCAGGTAGTCGCAGAGCGCCGCGATGCGCTCGGCGAACACGAGGGTCACGTCCCAGGTGTACAGGATGCCGCCGCCCCGCTCGTCGGGGCAGCCCCAGACCGACGCCGCAGCGCGCAGCGCCGTCGTCTTGCCTTGGCTGGTGACGCCGCTGAAGTCGAGCACGAAGTTCGACAGCGTCGGCAGGAACCGCATGAGCGGCGGGATCATCGACGCGAAGATTCCGAGCATCAGGCGCGGATACGGGACCGCCTCGCGCACCACGTTCACCCACTCGCTGAACGTGCCAGCGGCGTGGAAGCCCTCGGCGGCTGCACGCAGCCCCGCATCGCTCGGGAGCAGGTGGACCTGGCCTGTGCGCCAGCGCGAGGGCGGGGTCTCCTCGACCGCCCCGCTGGACATGACTCCGTCGCCGCGCACCTGGTGGCGACCCCAGAGGAACGACAGGCTCGCTTCCGTGCCGCACCAACCCATGACGGGGCTCACCAGCGCCTCGGGGAGCACGCTCGAGTTCGCGTCCTCGAAGGCTGCGATGTAGGCCACGCCTTCCGAGGCGTTGTTCGAGTGGAAGGGCGCGTCGAGGTTCGCCAGCGTGACCAGCGAGCGGGCGTCAGACACGGTGGCGCGGGCGACGGTGTGCTGGCCCCAGCCCCCGTGCACGTTGCGCCACGCGAGCACGCTGGTGACGGTGTGGTCGAGCACGTTCCGGCAGCGGCCGACGACCACGAAGGGCCGCGGTGCGACAGGGATCAGCGTCTCCTCGCCGCTCTCCGCGTTGAAGACCCGCTTTCGCACGCCGTCGTCATCGACCTCGTAGCCGGACGGGGTGCAGAGCTCACCCGACAGCTCGTAGCCGCGCAGCGACGGACGCAGCGTCTTCAGCAGGCCGGCGGTCGCGGGGGCCGCAGCCCGCCGAGCCCGATCTTGCCGTTCGGCGTCCTCCTGGCGTTCCGCCTCTTCGCGGGCGGCGCGGGCGATCGCCTTGGTGCTCCCAGCCAGCCCGCGCACTCCCGCCACCGGCAGCAGCAGCCCGTCGAGCCGCGCGTGGTCCGTGCGGTAGCAGGCGCCCAAAGAGCGCACGAGCGCCCGCTCCGCGAGCGCGGCCGAGGTCGCCGCGACGACCGCAGCGACGGTACCGTTCCCGGCGGCGAGCGCGCCGAGACGTGCCAGGAGCTCCCAGCCGGGTCCGCCCTCGGGCGGGGGTTCTGCGGTGACGCCGCAGACGTCGCCCATCCAATCAGACATGGTCGGCTCCGTGCGCGTCGAGCAATTCATCGAGGTGTCCCCACCAGCCACAGGAGTTGTGGTGGTTGCACTTGGCGGTCTTCATCTTCCCCGGCTCCAGCCAGAACCAGACCGAGGTGCGCCCGCAGCGCGGGCAGAGCACGTCGTCGGCACGGTCCCCGCGCACCTTCCCGTCGAGGTACGCGGCGGCGCGGCGGCGGGCGGCCGGCTCGGTGTTCAGCCGAAGCTGCGCCTCGCGGCGTGCCTCGCCGGTTGGGAGCAGCACTGGCGGGCGCGGGGGCCTCGCGGGTGCGGTCGCTGGTTCGTGCGCGGCGCGGGCGTCCACGAGCGCGACGTCCGGGTCGAGGAGCGGGGCCTCCTCCCACGCCTTCGCGGCCGAGCGGCCACCATCGAGGCGTTCAGACCGAAGAAACAGCGCGCGGGCCAGATCCTTGGTCTGCGGGTCGGCGCCCCGGCCGAGCATCGCCGCCAGCCACGCCCAGAGCAGCTTGTACTCGGCGGCCGTCACGTCGCGCGCCAGCGGGAACACGATGCGGAAGCGATGGGCGTCACGACGATGCGACGCCGTGGTGTAGATGATGTGGAACCACCCGCGGAACAGCGCGTGCGCCTCGTGGGTCGTCGGACCGTTCTCGACGTCGAGCGCGATGACGGAGGC
>CAJBVW010000328.1 GCA_903959175.1 uncultured Pseudomonadota bacterium | reverse complement strand
CGATCCGGCGACACGCTGAATTGAAGTCCGCTGCTTTCCCGTGTGCGATCAGGAAGTCGAACACGGACAGCGTTCGCCCATCCCGGAACGAGTGGAAGGACGCCCGCTCGGCTTCGGGCGCCGTGTCGGCGACTCCGGCCGAGGGGTTCTGGTCGCCGCTCGGCGAGTCGGGATCTCGGCACTGGACCCAGCCGTTCGTGACCTTGCCCGTGAGCAAGTCGCCGTACACGGCATCGAGGGACAGCGCCGCCAACGCGGTTGCGCGCCAATCCGTCCACGGTGTGACGGGGCGGGGAGCCGCGCGCTCCCGCGGCGGGGGCGCGCTCGCGGGCGAGTCGGCCTTCGTCCGGTGCCCGGCGCGTTCCGCCAGCCGGGCGATGACGTCGACGTCGGGTGGTGGGCTCGTGACATCGATGGACGCGACGCGGTGGGGGTGCTCCGGCGTGTTCTCGCCCTTCATCGCCAGCGACCCGTACAGCTTCAGGATGCGTGACGGGTTGTAGACCGACGTGTCCACGCTCGCGCCCTTCGTCGAGAAGCGCCCGGCGAAGGCGCGCAGGACGCCGTGAACCGCGTGGGCCACGGGACCAACCTCGTCGCCGATCGCGGCGATCAGCGGCACCAGGAGGTGGTAGCCGTTGCCGCTGTCGGCCAGCATCGCCTCGACCTTGGCGGCGCGCAGCTCGTCGCGGATCGTGGTCGCCACGGCGAGGGCCTCGGCCTTTTCGGCGTCGGTCGCCGCCCGGTCGCGGGGCATCCGCTCGGGATCGACGTCCACGACGAACATCGAGTAGGCCAGCACGTCCTTGTCCCGCGTCGTCTTGTTCACGCGCCTGAACAGGGTCGGACCCCGTTCGGGCACCGCTTCAGGCTTCACCGGGTTCAGGCTGAAGTAGAGGTTCGCCTCGCCGCACCGGGGCCAGTCGGGGAAGACCGGGCGGGGACTTCCCGGGAGCGGGGCGAGCGCATCGATGACGGCGTCGATGTCGTCGGGGCCGACGAACGCCGACCACACACCCTTCCGAGGGCCTCTCCCCAGGGCACGAAGCTCGGTCATGCCCCCGAGCTTGGCGTGCCTGGGGAGAAGCCAGAGGAGGAAGGCGCGGACCTGGTCGGCGTTCCAGCGCATCAGGCTGCGAACGGGGGCTGGGCGGTGTCGAGGCCGAACGCCGGGAGCCACGAGCGGAGCGGGCGGCCGAGCAGCTCCTCAACGGCCTCGACCCGAAGCGCGGCCCACTGGTCCGTCGTGATCAGGTCCTGACCGCGCAGCTCCTGCGCGAGCCGGATCATCTCGCGGTAGTGCTCCTTCCGGCGATCGATGGCGTTGAGCCGCTTCACGGCGGCGTTCAGCTTGTCGGCCGCTTGCTGGAATGGGGTCTTCGGCATGGGCACGGTCTCGCCGTCCATCGCGCGCTGGAGCGCCGACCGAATCGGGGTCGGCGGCAGGGGCGCGGGCGCCGGGGGAGCGCCGTCGTCGGTTCCGCCGCGGGCGGGCGTGTTCGCGTGGTTGAACGCGATGACGCGTGAGAGCACCTCGTCGTGGAGGAAGCACACCAGCTTGCGGGCCGCGCGGGCGTGGGACCGGACCAGGCACCGCTCGGCACCCGTGGGGAACAGCACCAACGCCGTCGTCGTGGTCGGCGGCAGCGGCACCTCGCGCTTGAGCACACCGAGCTCGTTGCCGACCACCTGGGCGATGTCGTCGTCCTCGTCGAGACAGGCCGCCCACTCGCGGACGATCTGGTCCACGAAGCGTTGGCCGTCGTCGGCGTACCCGGCGGCGATGCCGAGCTCGTGGGCGAGGAAGGCGGTGCGCCCCCGGATCTGGAGGACGGTGATGGGATGCTCGTTGAAGAACGCGGTGAAGAGGACGGACACGGCTACTCCTGGGTGGACGGGGACGGCGAGATGGGGGCCGGGTGCGACCCCGACGCGGCGGTGGCGGCAGCGGCGAGCCTCGCGGCGCGGCGCTGACGCCAGTCGTTGAGGACCCCGAAGGCCCCGAGCACGTTGGTCGCCATTTCCCGGCCGTCTTCCTCCGACTGCGGTTCTGTGTAGAACCGCTGGAAGTGGTCACGCGCGCTGCGGGCGAGCGCGGGGGTGACGAACGGGAGGGTGGGGACGGCCATCGCGGTGGGGCTCTCGGTGAACGCCTCTCCGTTAGGCCGACCCACTTCCCGGGACTGTTACGCGACTGCGCCCTCGGAGGGCCCGGTTGCGCCCCCGACGCGCGTTTCGTCGCGTCATCGAGGAGCCTCGTCGTTGGATTACGGTATTTTATCGCGCCGAAAAACTGCGCTCTGACTGCGCCCCGCTACGCGCCCTTCGCCGTCGCCGCCCGGGTGCCGACCCACGCGCGCGCCGCCACCTCGAGGGATGCGTGGTCGCCAGAGGCTCGGTGCAACTCCGTGACCAGATCGGCAACCGTGGCCGCGACGGCTGCGTCGGCGTCTGCGAAGGCCTCCTGAAGCGACTTGCCGGGCGCGGGCTGCGCTGCGCTGCCGTCATGGGCCACGACAACGAGATCGCAAACCTTCGCGAGTTCGGCCATCCCTTCGTCTGCGACCCGTCGGCGACGACGCCCCTCGAACGGCCACGGCTGGGTGACGATCGCGATGACCGCCGCGCCGGCTTCGCGCGCGAGTTTGACGACGACCGGCGCTCCGCCGCTGCCGGTACCGCCCCCCAACGCGACGATGACGATGACCACCTCGGCGCCGGCCACAACCGCGGCCAGCGCCTCGCGGTCACCGGCGACGGCATCCCGGCCTGTCTCGGCGTCACCGCTCGCGCCGAGCCCCTTCGTCAACTTCTGCCCGAGGAGCAGGCGTACCGGTGATGCTGACCGTTTCAGGTCCTGCGCGTCAGTATTCGCGGCGATGAAGGCGGCGTCGATGCCGCCGGCGCGCACCATGTGGTTGAGGGCGTTGCCGGCGCCGCTGCCGATCGCGACCACCACTCTCCCGTTCGAGGTCTCGACGGTCGACGTGCTCACCGTCGAGGCGTCGACTTCACGGGCCCGGTGTCCCGACCGCCGAGCCGGACGACCCCGGCAACGGAGATCTGGAACGGCTCGACATTGGTGTACCGACGGCCGCGTTCGCCGTCGAACCTGACAGAAAGCACCTCCGGCTCCTCGAAGCCCAGTTCCAGGCGGGAAATGCGCTCGACGGTTCCGGTGAGCTTGAGAAAGGCCACCGAGAACAGGCGTGCGGCCACTAAGAACCCCGGCGGGTCGCCATGCAGCGAACCCCAGAGGGCGGGAATGGGCGACGATTTTACGCTAAGTCGTGTGTTGAATCCGCTGACGAACGAGTCGAGCATCATCGAGTTGAGTCCATCGGGGTAGTGTTGCGGGAGGGGTTCGTCGAGGAGGATTCGACGTGCCCGCAGCTCCGCCTGTTGGTCCGGAGAGAACTGCGCAAAACTCATCTCCATCGGCCCCCCGGTAAAGTCGCGAGATTCGGGTGCCAACACCACTTCCCACTGCTCGCCAGTCGGAAGCAACGTCTGCTGGCAATGCCGCACGGTGCACTCCCGTGCGTCCAACCCGAACGCCACGACAGGCGTCCGGAGCGCCTGAGCTTGTAGGCGACGAAGTAGCGTCAATGCCTCAGCGTCCGGGCCCACGATGCTCAGCTCGATGTCACTCCGCGCAACGACTTTGGCGGCTTCGACGATGACAGACGATGCAATACCGTTCTGCCCAAACTCCAGAAACAGCACGGGAACGCCCTTCGGCGCGTGGGCGTTGGTGGCGCTCGCGGGCGGTGCCACGGTCACGGATGCACGATCATGCCCGTGCGAAGCGTCCGCCGCCGACTGCTTTGACTGGCGGATTGCGGTCGCCCGGGACCGGATGGCCTTGGCTATGATCGTCCATGCCTCGTCCCGGTCTGGGAACGACGCGACCGGCCGGCCATCGGTGGGTAGCGCCACGAGCTTTCTGAACGGGGACGCATCCCAGTCGACGTGGCGGATGATCACGGGAATCACGACGGCCGAATTCTGCTCGTGTCGTTCGAGGGCCCGACGCATCTCCCGCTCGTAGCAGTAGTCGGACGCGAGGAAGTCGGAGCTCACCAGGAGCAGGATGATGTCCGCGCTCTCGAGTCGCGCGTCGATCGCGCGGTCGAGTTCCGCTCCCGCTGCGATCTTCCGGTCATGCCAGGAGTCGATGACCTCGTTTCGCTGTAGTTGGGCGAGATGTGCATCGAGTTGCCGCCGAAACGGTTCATCGACGTGCGAGTACGAGATGAAGACTTCTACCCGGGAGCTGCCCATGCACGGGCTTTAACGCGGGGGTCGCATCTCGTGGTGGCGCACGGCGCCGTAGCAAGGCACGAACGGCCCGGCGAGCCATGCTGGCTGGCCGATGTCCCTCCCGGACCTCCCGGACCTCCCGGACCTACGTCGGTCACCCACGTCCCGCAGAACATCCAAGCTTCCCCGCCGATCCCTGACCTCGTACAGACCTCCCTGACCTCTTTCCAGCCCCCCTCGTGCGGGAGAATGCTTTCGGCTTCGAGGTGATCAACACCGTGGTCTTCTCCACTACGCCGAGGGGGGATCACGTCCGGGAGGTCGGGGCCACGTCCGGGAATGCAGTCGCAACCAGCGCCATCGACGGATCGCTGAGGTCCGGGGGCAGGTCAGGAAGGTCCGGTAGGTCCGGGACTACGCCGCGCGAAGCTGCTTCGCCGCGAGCGCCAGCCGGTACCCACCCGCGCGCTCGCCGCCTCGGGCGTTGTCGACCACGTCGTCGCCCAGCGCGGCACGCACCTCGGCCACCGCCTGCCGGAGTCGGGAGTCGAGCCCGTCTGGGTTCACGCCGCGGGCCACTTCACCGGTTCGCGTGTGCTCTTCCGGAAAGACCTCGCGCCAGAGCTGGGCCCGGGGTGCCACGCCAGGATGGTGCGCGGCCAATGCCCGGAGCAGCCGGAGCGCACGCGGCTTCAGCGTCACCGCCGCGCCTCGCCACGAGACACCGCTCACCTCGATCGCCAGCCCGTCGAACGGAAGTTCCAAGGTGAAGCCGGGGAACTGCCGGCGGAGGAGCAACGGCCGAAGGTCGGCGCGAAGGCCGCGATCCACGACCAGGACCTCGTCGAGGCCGAGCCACACCAGCTCGACGCCCGCGATCTCGGGGAGCGCGTCGGCCGGGATGCGCGAGGAGTCGGGGACGAGCAGGACTCGAACCCGGGGGCCGCTCCGGGCGAGGCGGTAAAGGGCGTCTTCGAAGCCCGCGCGGCCTGGGTGCGGGCAAAGGTCGAACGCCACCATCTCCTCACCGAGACGGCGTCGGCCCAGAGGGACGATGCTGTCGCCGGTGCCGGGAGCACCATCCAGCGCGAGGGCCTCGGCGACGCGGCGCGCGAGTTCGCTCGGGTCGGTGGACAGCCGGTAGGGCGCGGGCCCGAGTTCCACCGCTTCGCAACCCATCTCTCCCTCGCAGATCAGCACGGCCCCGGTCCGTTCCCAGATGACGCGAGCGTGCCAACGACACGACGGGCAGGGCACCTGCTCGAACGGCCGGATGGCGACCTCGCCCAGCACGCCCGCGCCGACCAGGCGCGCGACCCGCTCGTGGCCGAGGGTGGCGACCATCTCCCACGACGGCAGCGAGGGTGCCCAGTGTCGCCCCGCCAACGTCCAGAACGGCTTCATGCGTCCACGCGGGAGGCGGGCCCGGCGAGGATGCCCCGAGCTTCGAGGTAGGGGCGGAACAGGGTGTCGTCGAGCTTCCCGTACTCCACGCGGTTCGGGACGCGAGCGCGCACCAGCGTCGAGGCCGCGATCCCCGGCCGGTAGATGCGGAAGCTAGCCTCCAGCAGTTCGCCGTCGGCGAGGGTACTCCGCATCCGGTTGTTGAGGAACGGCCAGATGTCGTCGGAGTCGATGGCAACGGTGCCGCGGTCGCCCTGGGGGTAGCGCACGATGAGGCCCACCACGCGAACTTCGGCGAGGCCGGGCGTAGGCTCTTCGATCGCGCGCCCGAGCCGGACGAGCGGCTCCAGACTCACGACGGGATCGTTGCCGAACCACTCGGCGTCGGCGTGGAGCAGGTGCCCGAAAGCGCGCCGGTAGGCTTGCACGCTCGCGGCGTCGCCCGCGCGAATCCGCAGTTGTCCGCTTGCGGAGTCGTAGACCACTACGTCGCGGCGCTGGGGCCGGTACCTGAGCGCGTGCTCGGTCATGTAGACCGGCACGGCGGAGTCGCGCACCACCATCACCCCGCCTTCGAGGGCTTCATCGGCCCGGACCAGCGCGCCGCGCGCGATGGTGAACACCATGCGCTCGGCGTCCCGCCCCATCGCGACGCGGCAGTGCGGGCTACGGGCGCGCGCCTCGAAGTGCTGCCCCATCTGGGCTTCGAGCGCCTGCATACCGGCGAGGGTGGGGGTGGGCGCCGCTACGGCGCTCCGCCCGCCGAACTCGGTGGTGCCGCGCAGCGCGGCGACCACCTGCCGACAGTGCGCCGCCTCGAACACGTCGCCGTGGTCGAGGAAGGCGTGGACGGCCACTTCGAGGGGATCGAGGCCGAGCCCGCATACGTCGACCCCAGCACGCGCGCCGCTCTCGATCAGGGTCGATGCGCCGCGGTCGCTTGTGAGCTGGTCGATGCGCTCCAGGTCGTCGGCCAGCGCCATCGGGAGGACGCCAGCCCGCTCAGCGAGCCACAGGCCGACCATCGCGTCGTCTTCGCCGCGCACTGCCCCGACGTCAAGGCCGAGCATCGAACACGCGAGAGCGTGGCGTAGAACGAGTCGTTGTAGCGCACGGGAGGGGAAGAGGCGAAGGGCGCGAGGGGTGTCCGGATAGTGAGCGAGTTGCATGTTCGACCTGGAGTGCTCACCCGTATACCTGAACGCATCGTTCATAGTGAGCCAAAAAATGTCCGCATGCCGAAGTATCTTCAGGATGCCGCTGGCCGTCCGCGCTTTCCGTTCCCGAACCTGTTGCTAACCCGTTGAGATTATGTCTACTTGAAGCGGCCAGATCGCTCTCCCGGAGTTCCCCGATGCCCCGTTCGCCCGCCGCTCGCCCCGCCGTCGCCCTCCCTGCCGGGCGTGGCGCGCCCCCCCAGCCCGTCGCGCCCCCGAAGGCGCTGACGCCCGCCGTCATCTACGCGCGCGTTTCGTCGGCGGACCAGGCGAAGGAGGGCTTCTCCATCCCGGCTCAGCAGAAGCTGCTTCGCAGCTACGCCGAGGAGAAGGGGTACGCGATCAAGGAGGAGTTCACCGACATCGAGACGGCGAAGAAGGCCGGCCGCACGAGCTTCACGAAGATGCTGGCGTGGCTCCGCAAGAACAAGACCTGCAGGGTCATCCTCGTCGAGAAGACCGACCGCCTCTACCGGAATCTCAAGGACTGGGTTGAGCTCGACGGCATGGACCTCGACATCCACCTCGTGAAGGAGGGGACCGTGCTCTCGGACGCCTCGCGCTCGTCCGAGAAGTTCATCCACGGGATCAAGGTGTTGATGGCCAAGAATTACATCGACAACCTGTCCGAGGAGGTCAAGAAGGGGATGCTGGAGAAGGCCGAGCAGGGCATCTGGCCGGGCCCGGCGCCGCTCGGCTACCTCAACGTGTCGCGGGCCGACGGCAAGCGCATCGTGGACACCGACCCCGACCGCGCCCAGTCGGTGAAGCGCCTCTTCGAGATGTACGCGACCGGCCGGTACACGCTCAAGGACCTGTCGAAGCAGGCCGCGACGATGGGCTTGCTCTCCCGGAAGGCGCAGAAGCCCCCGCAGATCGCGCAGCTCCACCTGATGCTCCACAACCCGCTCTACAAGGGCGAGTACCTCTGGCGGGGCCAGTGGTACCAGGGGAGCCACCCGTCGCTCGTGTCGCCGGAGCTGTGGGACCGGGTGCAGGACATCATGGCCGGGCGTGGCACGGCGCACCCCGCCCCGCAGAAGCACCAGTTCGCGTTCACCGGCCTCGTCCACTGCGGCGTGTGCGCGGACGAGGGCAATGCGCGCCTACTCGTTGGGGAAATCCAGAGGAAGAAGTACATCTACTACCACTGCAACGCCTGCCAGGTCGCCGGGCGGAAGCCCAAGTTCGTCCGTGAGGAGGTGCTGAGCGACCTGTTCACTCCCCACCTCAAGCGCCTCAGCCTCGACGGCCCGGTGGTCGAGTGGCTGAAGACGGCGCTCCGCGGCTCCCACGAGGACAAGCAGAAGTTCCACGACGCCGCGGTCGCCCGCCTGACGAAGCAGTACGCCAACCTCCAGCGGAAGCTCGACCTGACCTACGACGACCGGCTCGAAGGGCGGCTCACGCTGGACCAGTACGAGGCCCGCGCGAACGCCTCCCGCGAGGAGATGGCGCACGTCCGCGCGGAGCTCGCGCGCTACGAGAACGCCGACCGCGCCTACACCGAGGAGGGGATCGCGCTCCTTGAACTGTCAGGAATGGCGCTTGAACTGTACGAAGAGGAGGACGCACCCGAAAGGCGCCGGTTGCTAGACTTCCTGACCTTGAACACAGAATTCCGCGACGACCACATCGTCGTCAAGTGGAAGAAACCCTTCGATGGACT
>CAJBVW010000327.1 GCA_903959175.1 uncultured Pseudomonadota bacterium | reverse complement strand
GGCGGCGACCTCGGCGTCGACTCGCTCGTCGCCACGCTCCTGCCCCCCTCCTTCGTCGGTGGTGACTTCCTCCCGGACGAGCCCGAGCACACCGAGAGCTTCGACCTGCGCGCGGTCGATCTCGACCCCGAGACCGCCGAGTCCACCAACTTCCCCGCCCTCTTCAAGCACACGCCCAGCGTATCGGGCGGCGGCGGCGAGGACCCCCACGAGGCCACGCAGTCCTCCGGCCTCGCGTCCCGCGCGGAGATGGGCGGGGAGAGCGGCGGGAACACCGATCCCGGGCGCCACCTGGTCGACCTCAACCCTACCTCCGACCCGAGCGACACCCAGATCATGCTGGTGCTGCGCCCCGGGGACGATCGGCCGAACCAGCTCCATCGCAAGCGGGAACAGGGCGGCGCCGAGAACCTCCGGGACACGCTCAACCTCCGCGCCTGGCAGGACGCGATGGGCGTCCCGAGCTCGAGCGACCTCGCCGATACCCCGGACGACCTCCTCGAAGAAGAGGACGAGAACGTCGTCGTGATGACGCGCGGCGGCGTCCCGGCGCCCGAGCCCATGCGGGAGGCCTCCGCCACGTTCGGCAAGCCGATCGAGGTCGTGGAGAAGCACGGCATCCCCGTCACGGCCCCGCGCCCCGAGCGGCCCGAGCGGGTGCCCGAGCCCATCCTCGAGGACGTGCCCCCGCCCGCCCCGCGCCGGACCTCGCCGCTCCTCGTCGGCGCGATCGCGGTGCTCGTCGCCGCCGTCGCCCTCGTCGCGGTCGTCACCGTCGGGAGCCTCAACGCACGATCCAGCGCCTCTGCACGGGAAGATCTCGTGCGCGCATTGGCCGCCGCGGACTACAACGCGCTCCTCACCCAGGAGGGCCGGCTCGAGCAGCGCGTCGCGAACGGGGCGCGCGCTAGCGAGGTCGCGGAGGTGCGGGCCGCGCTCGCGGAGACCCAGCTCGTCCTCTGGTCCGACTACAACGGTGACCCCACGCGCATCGGAAAGGTGCGCGAGGGGCTCGACAAGCCGACCCATCTCGACGTGCACCGCCTCGCCGTGCTCCGCGCCGCCGAGGCCCTCGCCCGCCAGGACGTGGCCGGCGCCAGCGCGGCGCTCGGGCGGGAGCGCCCCGAAGACGACGAGGAGCGCTACCTGTTCGCGCGCATCGCCGCGCGGGGCGGGGACATCGAGCGCGCGGTGGAGCACTTCGACACCATCCAGGCCCCCGAGCAGCCCCGCTACGCCCTCGGCCGCGCCGAGGTCCTCGCCGCCGCCGGCCGCACCGACGAGGCCCGCGCCCTCGTCCAGGGCGTCCTCCGCGCCGCGCCCGATCACGCCGCCGCGCGGACGCTCGCCCTCGAGCTCGATCAGGCGCCTCCCGCCACCGTCGTCACCGCGGTCGACCTCTTCCTCCAGTCGCCCGCCGGCGCCGCGCTCCCCCCGCGCCTCGACGGCCGGCTGCAGGCCCTCCGCGCCCGCGCCTTCCTCACGCTCGGCGCCGTGAGCGACGCCCAGGACGCCATCGAGCGTGGCCTCTCGCGGGACGGCGCGAACCCCGACCTCCTCTTCTTGCGCGCCGCGAACCTCGCGAAGGCGCAGCAGCTCTCGCCCGCGCTCCACGAGCTGGAGAGCGTCGTGAGCGCGCGCCCCGGCGCGGCGGAGGCCCAGGCCGCCTACGTGCTCCTGCTGCTAGAGCTCGATCGCGTCGAGGAGGCCGACGACGCCGTCCTTCGCCTCGAAGCTGCCAAGATCCTTCCGAACCTCACGCCCGTGCTCGACACGCTCGTGAGCGTCTGGGGCAACCAGGAGCCGCCGTCCGAGCAGCTCCTCCCGCCGCAGCGCGCCACGCCGCTCGGCGCCTACGCGGCCGCGCTCCTCGCCGTGCAGGACCGCTCCACCGACGCCCTCGCCGTGCTCCAGGTGGCCATCGGCGCGACGCGCACCTCCGCCGATCCCTTCGAACAGCGCCTTTTTCCTCGCCTGATCGCGATGCAGGCGCTCGTGGTCGGCCCTCCCGATGGGGACCCCTACATCACCGACGCCCTCTCCGCCGCCGCGGAGGATCCCGCCGTGCACGTCTTCGCCGGCCGGTACTTCGAGAAGGCCGACCGCAAGGCGCTCGCCGCCCAGCACTTCGACCGCGCCGCGCAGCTCGGCCCCGAGATGGGCCTGGCATGGTACGAGAAAGGCCGGTTCTACCTTGACGCCCGCGACGGTTTCTCCCGCTCCGGCGCCGCGTGGAGGAACTTCCTCGCGCTCGCTCCGAGCGGGCCGCGAGCCGCCCGCGCCAAGGATACGCTCGGGGTTCGCTGAGCCGGACGCACGCGTCGCGCCTCCGGATCCGCCGCCAAAGGGTATCTCATGCTGTTCTTCCTCCTCGCCGTCGGATGCGCCTCGGACGAGGTCTCGTGGGCCGTGCACCACGCCTCGGTCCTCCCGTCGGAGACCGCTCTCGCCGGCACCCAGATCTGGGAATTCTTCACGCCCGACTGGGCGAGCTCCGGCGACGCCGACGCCTTCGTGTGCGCCCGCGGCCAGATCGTGACCGGCACGGTGACCGCGGCCCTCCCCGGGTGCGACGGCTGCGTGGCCAGCTACGAGCTCGACGTCGCCGAGCTCGAGACCGACTGCGCCTCCCCGCTCGACGCCGACCCCGCCTACCTCACGCCGCGCGCGATGGGCATCGGCGCCGTGCCGGACGCCCTGGCCGACGCCGACCCCTACCCCGGCCGCAGCCTCGGCTGGTACGTCTCGATCGACGGCGTGGAGATGGAGCCCTACGGCTTCGCCTACGACGAGGCGCTGGACTGGGCCGGCGAGCTCGGCGCCCCCGGCTGGACGAGCGGCCAGACCTACACGTTGTGGCCCGCCTACGCGTGGGACTTGCGGGAGTGAGCCGTCCGCGGCTACGATCCCCTTCCGTTACCGGGGTCAGGGCCGACCGGGGTGACGCCATGTACATCACGACCTTCCTGGGGCTGCTGCTCGCCGGCTGCTCCGCCGACTACGACATGTCCAAGGCGGTTGACGCCGCCTTCGACGACACCGCCGGCGCCGCCGACACGGACGCCGACGAGACCGGTGACGTCGACACCGAGCCCGCGCTCGAGCCCGCCTGGTACGTCGTGCGCGCCTCGCTCTCCGTGATCGACGGCGCGGCGAGCGCGACGGACGCCACCGTCGCCGTCGAGGTCATCGACGCCGACCTCGAGCGCGTGGACTGCACCGTCCCCCTCGACACCGCCGCGGTCGTCGCCGGCCCGGCGGACCCCGACGTCCTGTGGTGGGATCTCCGGGTAGACCCTCTCGAAGCCCCCTGCGCGCCGCTCCCCGCGACCCTCTCGCTCGGTGTCGGCACCCTCCACCCCGACGCCCGCGCCCGCCTCGGCGCGGTCGGCTACGACGCCGTCGCCGACTCGCTCTTCGGCGCCTGGATCCGCCCCGACGACGGGGAGGCTGCCGCCTACGGCTACGCCGGGACTGAGGCGGACCTCACCGGCGACGACCCCGCGGTCTTCCCCCCGCCGGACGGGCGGTACGCGCTCGCGCCGCTCTACGTCCTGGCCCTCCCGGCCGAATAGCCCGGGTGACAGCGAAGAAAGTAGGGTGGAGGAGAGAGACCAGGATCGCACTTCGTCAGCGATCGGCCACCGGAGAGGTCCCTCTCGCTCCACCCTTGGCCCATTGGACACCCGGCGCGCGCGCGATCATCCCTCCGAAGGCGCCGCGGCCGTCGGAACGGGACGGGTCGCGAGCCACACCCCCGCAAAGGTGAGGATCGCGGCCGCTCCGAGCCGAGCCGTCGGGCGCTCGTGGAGGAGCGGGATCGCGAGCGCCGCGGCGATCGGCGGCTGGAGGTAGATGAAGAGGGCGACGACGGACGCGGGGACCGTGCGGAGCGCGTAGAGGTTGAGCCAGTAGCTGCCGATGGTGGGACCGAGCACGATGAACCCGGCGGCCAACCAACCTTCCTGCGTGTGGCCCCCGAGCTCCGGGATGCCGGTGAAGGGCAGCGCCGTGATCCACCCCCAGGTGAAGAGCCACGCCAGCACGGAGAGCGGGGCGTGGCGCGCGAGGAGGTCCCGGGAGAGGACGAGATAGGCCGCGTAGACCGAGGCGTTCCCGAAGATCATCAGATCCCCGAGGACGGTCGCCCGGCCGGTGGGATCCTTGCCGGCGACCAACGTGAGCACGCCCGCGAGCGCCACCACGATGCCGGCGGCCCGGCGCCCCTGCAGCCGCTCCTTCCCGAGCACGGCGGCGGCCACCATCGTGAGGACCGGGATCGTGGTGGTGAGGAGCGCGGCGTGGATGGCGCTGGTGCGCGAGAGACCGTTGAGGAAGAGGAGCTGGTTCGCCGAGATCCCGAGCACGGCGCAGAGCAGCACCGCGGGCTGGTCCCGCAGCGGGATGCCGGGGAGGCGCAGCGCCGCGCGGAGCGACTGGAACACGATCATGCCGCTTGCCATGCGGAGGAACGCGACGCCGGTGGGACCGAACGCGGCGATGGCGAACTTCCCGACGACGGGCATCGCCCCGAAGAGGAGCTGGACGACGAGCAACGCGGCGAGCGCCGAGGCGGGCGCCGAGGCAGCGGCCGGGAGGCGGGGCGCGTCGGAAGCGGGGAGGGCCATACGCGCCGGGGATAACCCCGCCAAACCGGCGAGCGGGCGTTCTGCGTGAGACCGCCCCCGCCGTTGGTAGCCGCGCAGCCGCGCCGCCCGGTTAGGAGACGGGGTCCGCGGGTGCGGCGTATCCGGCGGGAGACGGCGTGGCGGAGCTGAAGAACGAGCTGGTGTGGTCCCACTCTCGCGCCCGGACCTTCTCCGGCTGCCTGCGCGCGTACTGGTACACCTACTACGGATCCTGGGGGGGCTGGTCATCGGACGCGCCTGCCGCGTATCGGGCCGCCTACGTGCAGAAGAAGCTCACGACGCGCGCCATGTGGACGGGCACGGTCGTGCACGGCGCGGCGGAGTCCGCCATCCGGCGCCTCGCGAGCGGGGGGACGCTGGACCTCGAGGGCGGCGTGCGCGGGACGGTGCAGCGCGCCCGCGAGGACATCGAGGGCTCGCAGACCGGCGCCTGGCTGCAGCGTCCCGCGAAGCGGACGGGGTTCCGCGAGCACTACTACGGGGAGACCGTCGAGCCGGCCGCCTGGGACGCCGCGCTCGCCGAGATCGAGCGCCAGGTGCGCGGGCTGCACGAGAACAAGGTCTTCCGTCGTATCGCGCAGGTGCCCGAGCGCGTGATGGAGGTCGAGGAGCTCCGGCGGTTCCGCGTCGGGAGCGCGGAGGTGTACGCCTCGCTCGATGTGCTCATGGCGGACGGCGCCGGTGGGGTCGTCATCATCGACTGGAAGACCGGCGAGGCCCACAGCGACGAGGTCATCGCGGCGCAGCTCGGCGTGTACGGGATCTACGCGGCCCAGGAGCTGGGCATCCCCACCGATCGGGTGAAGGCGATGCACGTGAACCTGCGGCACGGCACGCTGACCCTGCACCCCGTGGGCCCCGCGGAGATCGAGGCCGCGCGCGAGGAGATCGAGACCAGCGTGGCGTCCATGCGGGCGCTGCTCACCGACGTCGCCGGAAACACCACGGATCAGACGGATTATCCGATGGTCGCCGAGGGGAACGCGCGCTGCCGGTACTGCTCCTTCCGCCGGGGCTGCGCGCGAGAAAACTGAGGGGGCGGACAGAATCTGTCCGCCACCCGAGCATGTGGTTCAGTACATTGGGGTCATGCCGGAGACGCGCATGTTGCCGCTACCCCAGTTCGCCCCGCCCCGTGTCGGCGCCGCCGCCCTGCCCCTCGCGATGGAGCTGCGCCTCGCTCGCCGCGGCGGGCGCGCCTTCGCGCTCCGCGATCACCCGGCGGACGTGACGCTCACGCTCCCCGAGGTCGGCAGCAGCGCGACCGTCCTGGTGCCGCGGGGCTTCGGCCATCCCCTGTTCGGGCGGCGGATCGGGTCGGAGCTCCGCGCCGAGCCCGCCGGCGAGCCCTGCGCGCCGGCCCGCTGG
>CAJBVW010000326.1 GCA_903959175.1 uncultured Pseudomonadota bacterium | reverse complement strand
GCCCCCTCCCCAGCGCCGCCCCGCGCCCCCTCCCCAGCGCCGCCCCGCGCCCCCTCGACGCCCTCGGCAGCGCCGCCCCGCTCCGGCGTCGTCTCGCGCCCGTGTTCGTCGCGGCGGCCCTCGCGTTCGCGATCGGCGGGGGCGCGCTCGCGGCGCTGCCGGTGTCGCTGCGGCCGCTCTCCGAGCAGGTGGCGCTCCAGCGCGAGCTGCACGCCCGCGAGGGGGCCGAGCAGTGCGCCGGCGAGCCCTCGCTCGCGCAGGTGTTCGGGCCCTGCGGCCGCGCCACGCTCTCCAACAACCTCGGCGCCAGCGGGGACGTGTTCCCCGTCGAGCTCGCCACGCTCGTCGTGCTGCTGGTCGTCGGCCTCGCCGCCTCGCCGGGCGCCCGCGCGTGGCTGCTCCTGCCGATCCTCCCGACGCTCCCCAGCCTCGTGCTCGTGGGGGCCCAGCACCGCTACTTCGTGCCGCTCGCGCCGCTGCTCGCGCTGCTGGCGGGCGCGGGCCTCGCGTGGGTGGCGTCCGCGGCGGGGCGCGCGCCGCGTGGCACGGTGGGGCGTGGGCCGGGGCTGCTGGCCCTCGTGGTGGTGGTGGGGCTCGGGGTGGCGTGGCACACGGCGCCGGGCACGCTCTGGACCCGCGCGCACACCGGCAAGGGCATCGATCCCGGCTCGCTCCTCGAGGGGCCGAGCGTCTACGGCCACGTCCGCGCCGCCCTCGCCCCGCGGCTGGGCCCCCGCGACACCGTCGTGGACTGCGCACGCGCGGGCATGGGCCTCCGCGTCTACCCGCACCGCGTGGAGGACGCGCCCCCCGTCGCCGGCGAGCTCTCGCGCGACTGCGCGGTCCTCGTGCGCACCGGCAGCCGTGCGCGCGGGGTCAAGTGGGTGATCGCCGTGGTCGGACCGTACGAAGTCCTCGCCCCGAGCTGGGAGGTCGTGTGGCGCGGCGAGGAGTCCCCGGGCCGCGAGGCGGTGCTTCTGCGGTCGACGGGCGCGGGTCGATAGCCGGCCAGGACGGCGCGCCGGCTCCGCCGGCCGGGTGCTATCGAGCGGCGCGGACGCCGCCCGACCGAGCCCGGCGGCCGGTCTCGGCCCTTCGGGTGACGCCCCCTCGCGCGGGCTCCAAGTGATAAGTGATGGGGTCTGACCCCCTCCCGCTCACCCCGCGCGCGAGATCCGGATGTTCCGCGGAGGCGCTCACGCTATGCTCTGGCGATGTACGCGCTGTTCGTAGCCACGGTGCTCTCCGGGTGTTCCCCGGTTGACGCGCAGCCCGACCCGGACGACGGGGGCGGGGAGACCGCCGAGGAGACCCCGCTCGACTACCGCGACGCCGCCCCCCAGTGGACCGCCGAGGAGGCCGTGGCCGAGCTCGAAGGGGTCTTCGCGCTGGGCTGGCCCAGCCCGACCGCCGCGCGGGCGGTGTTCCAGGAGCTGATGGCCTTCGGCGACGCGGAGTGCCCCGGAAACGACCTCACGTTCATCAACACGTTGGACGGGTGCTTCTCCGAGAGCGGCTACTGGTACATGGGGCTCGGCGAGTTCGCATGGACCTCCACCGAGCGCAACACCGACGGCGCCGCCTACCTCGAGGACGCCCTCCGCACGATCAACGGTGACTTCGAGATCCTCACGCCCGACGGCCGCGAGTACACCAGCGGCGGCCTCATGGAGATGGTGCGCTCCACCTACAGCGACCACACGGCGGCCCTCACGAACGTACGCGGCAGCTGGCAATGGACCGGCAGCGACGAGGGCTGGTTCATGGCCGGCACCAGCTCCGACCTGCGCACCGGCGCGCAGACCGGCGGCGGCAGCGAGAGCTTGAGCTTCAACGGCTCCTACGGGGTCGACCACACCTACGCCTACTTCGACCAGCTCGTGATGAGCAGCACCTGCGACTGGCAGACCAACGGCGGCGTGGTCACGCTGCGCCAGGACGACGCGTCCACGACGGTGCTCACCTTCGCGGACGACTGCAGCGGCTGCGCCACCGTGACGTGGGACGGCGAGGACCTCGGCGTCGCCTGCGCAGACTGGTCGGCGTACGGCCCGGTGATCCTCGCCGCGACGATGGGGGTGCGGTGACCCTCCTCGCGCTGCTCGCCTGCGGCGGGCCCCCCGCGGCCGACTCCACCCCTCCGGTGGCCGAGGTCGAGCCCGTGCGCTTCACGGCGCTGAGCGACACGCGGCTGCTCCGCCGGATCAGCCTGGATCTGCGCGGCGTGTTGCCGTCCGTGGCGGAGTACGAGCAGGTCGAGGCCGACCCCGCCGCGCTCGACACGCTGCGCGACACCTGGATGGAGGACCCCCTCCTCGAGGACCGCCTCGTCCAGATGTTCGCCGAGCGCTGGCACACGCTGATCGACGGCTACGACGGCAACCCCTACGACTTCCACTACGGCTGGGAGCAGCGCTACGACTTCGAGCGCTCCATCGGGCAGGAGCCGCTGCGGCTGATGGCGCACGTCGTCTCGGACGACCTCCCCTGGTCCGACATCGTGACCGCCGACTACACGATGGTGAACCCGATGCTGGCCGGCATGTGGCCGGTCGAGGGCTACCCGACGGACGGCACGGGCTGGCAGCCCGCCACCTGGACGGACGACCGCCCCGCCGCCGGCGTGCTCACCACGAACGGCCTGTGGTGGCGCTACTCGACGACGACGTTCAACCAGAACCGCGCCCGCGCCGCCGTGATCGCGCGCCTGCTCGTCTGCGAGGACCTGCTGACGCGCCCCGTGAGCTTCGCCGGCAGCGAGGAGCTGCTCGAGGCGGAGGACACGAGCACGATGGTGCGCTCGGTGCCCGCGTGCCTCGCGTGCCACAGCACGGTCGAGCCGCTGGCCGCGGCGTTGTTCGGCTTCTACCTGCTGGAGCCCGCGAGCGCCTACGAGATGACGCGCTACCACCCCGAGCGCGAAGGCGACGGGCCGATCGCCCTCTCGGTCGAGCCCGCGTTCTTCGGCACCCCGGTGAACGGCCTCGCCGAGCTGGGGCGCGTCATCGCGGCGGACGAGCGCTTCTCGGCCTGCGCCGTCGAGACCTTCGCCGAGGGCCTGCTCGCGCGCGAGACGACGCTCGACGACTACGCCGTCACCGAGGCCCTGCAGGACACGTTCCTCGCCGCCGACCTCCGCGTCAAGCCGCTGCTCGCCGCGGTGACCGACCTCCCCGAGTACCGCGCCGGCGGCATCACCGACGCCGTCGTGGACGCCGAGGCCGACGCCCCGATGACCGTGCGGATGGTGGGCGCCGGGCTGATGCGGAGCCTGTTCCACGAGCTCTCCGGCGGCGACTGGGTGCAGGACGGCGCCATCGTCCTCGACGACGACAAGAAGGGCCTGCGCGTCCTCGGCGGCGGCGTGGACGGGCTGTTCCTCCTCACGCCGCAGCAGGACCCCGGCATGACGTGGTCGCTCGTGGCCGAGCGCGCCGCGCAGGTCACCGCGCAGGTGATCGTCCGGAACGAGCTCGTCGCCGACGCCCCCGAGACGGACGTGCTCCCCGGCGCCACCCTCGAGCTCGCCACGACCGACCCCGCGTGGGCCGACACCGTCGGCGACCTCCACCTCCACCTCTTCGGCGCCCGCGCGGACGCCGAGCGGATGGCCGCCTACACCGCCCTCTTCGACGCGTTGCGCGCCGAGTCCGGCGACGAGGCCGCGTGGACCGGCCTCCTCGTCGTCATGCTCCGCGACCCCGAGTTCCTCGTCTACTGACCCCCCACCCCGTGCGTGCCGATGTCCGTGTCCCGTCGCGACTTCAACCGCCTCGCCCTCACCGGGCTCGCGGGCCTGTCCGCCGTCGGCTCCGGCCGCGCGCTCGCGAGCGTGTCTGCGAGCGACCGCAAGTTCCTCTTCGTCTTCGCCCGCGGCGGCTGGGACTACAGCTACGTGTTCGCCCCGCTCTTCGACAACAGCTTCTGCGACACCGACCCCTCCTCGGCGCCCGCGACCGCCGGCAGCCTCGCCTACGTCGACAGCCCCAACCGGCCCGCCGTGCGCGCCTTCATGGACGCCTACGCGGATCGCACCTGCATCGTGAACGGCTACGAGATCGCGAGCGTCACCCACCCGCGCTGCACCCAGATCATGCTGACGGGCAAGGCCGGCGCCATCCGTGACGACTTCCCGTCGATCCTCGCCGCCAACTCCCCCGCCAACCTGCTGATGCCGTACGCGGTGCTGAGCGGGCCGGCCTACACCGCGAACGCCGCGAGCGCCGTGGTCCGCGTGGGCTCGGGTCAGCAGCTCCCCGGGCTGCTCGACGGGAGCATCCTCGTCGCGGGCGAGCGCCGCTACGAGGCGCCCTCCACCGGGGCGGACGCGCTCCTGGACGCCTTCGTCGAGCAGCGCGCCAGCGCCTACGCCGACGCGGCGGGTCGGGGCCGCGAGCGTCGCTACGCAGAGACGTTCGAGCGCGTGAACGCCCAGATCCGCGACGTGTACGCGATGGGCGATCCGGCGTCGCTGTTCAACCCCGGCGCGAGCGAGATCTCCACCGCGGTCGACCTTCTCGCCCTCGGCGTCTCCCGGTGCGTCCTCCTCCAGGACGAGGGCCTGTACGACATGTCGTGGGACACCCACGCCTCGAACAGCGACCAGAACTTCCACTTCGAGCTCCTCTTCCAGAAGCTCTCCGCGATCCTCGCCGAGATCGACGCGACCACGTCCGTCACCGGCAACCCGCTCTCGGAGGAGGTCACGGTCGTCGTGCTCTCCGAGATGGGGCGGGACCCCCGTCTCAACGCCAGCAACGGCAAGCACCACTGGACCTGGACCAGCGCCATGCTCGTCGGCGGCGGCATCACCGGCGGGCGCGTGGTGGGCGGCTACAACGAGTTCGTCACCGGCGCGAAGGTCGACCACGCCAGCGGCGAGCTCTCCGAGAGCGGCACGACCCTCACCGCCTCCGACCTCGGCGCGACGCTCCTCGCGCTCGGCGGCCTCGACCCGACTGAATTCCTCCCCGAAGGGGACCCCATCGTGGGCATCCTCACATGACGCGCCCGCTCCTCCTCCTCCTCGCCGCGTGTGGCGGCCCCGACGACCCGCCTGCCGCCCGGCCCGACACCGGCGCCCCCGCCGACACCGACGTCGCCACCATCGAGGTCGACCTCGACGAGGCCAGCGCCGCCGCCCAGCGCGCGGTCGACCTGCTGTCCGAGATGAGCGCGCAGCCGCTGGTCAACGCCTACACGTACCTGATGAAGGACGTGGAGCCGACCTGCCCGAACTACACCGAGGTCGAGGGCGGCAACCACTTCTGGGACGGCGCCTGCACCACGTCGACCGGCGCCTTCTACCACGGCGCCGCCTTCTACTACCGGCTCGACCAGACCGAGCTCGGCGGCATCGACCTCGGCGGCCTCACCGGCGTCATCGCGCCGGAGTTCTTCACCCCCGGCACCGTCGTGAGCGGCGAGGGCTTCTTCGGCCAGATCGACTCCGCCACCCAGGAGGGCGAGGCCTTCCGCTGCTCGTGCCGCGGCGTGGCCCTGAGCGCGCGCTCCCCCGCCGGCGACGACCTCTGGTTCAACCACACCTACGGCCCGATCACCTGGGGCGGCGCGGACGCCGCGTCCTCGTGGCTCGGCAGCGACCAGCGCGCCCACCTCTCCCAGCTCGCCCGGTACACGCCGAGCACCGGGCGGCGGGCCCGCTCCGTGAGCGGCATCCTCAACGGCATGGCGAGCCCGTACACCAGCGTCGACCTCCAGCTCAGCTTCGACGTGACCGGCGCCGACGCGTGCACCCGCGAGCCCGTCGGCAAGCTCAAGGTGCGCGACCGCTTCACCGGCTACTGGATCGAGGTCGTGTTCGACGTCGAGATGGGCACCCAGGCGAGCGACCCCCTCTGCGACGGCTGCGGCGCCGCCACGCTCAACGGCGCGGCCATCGGCAACGTCTGCGCCGACTTCACCGCCCTCACGAGCTTCGACAACGCGCCCTGGTAGGGGCTCCTAGTCGAGCATCCCGAGGATGGGGGACGCCGACTCGGGGAGCACGTCGCGGGGGTCGATGTCGGCCATCGCGAGCAGGGTGGCGCCCACCGAGTCCATGCCGACGAGCGCGGCGTTGTCGTCGATCTCGCCGGTCGTGCGGTCCACCCCGCGGCCGGTGAAGCCGGTGGACCACCCGCCGATCACGCGGTTGGCCGTGAAGCCGCCTCCGATGAGCATCGCCGTGCTGTAGGGCCAGTGGTCCCGGCCCGCCACGCCGTTGAGCGCGGGGGTGCGCCCCATCTCGGAGAACACGACGATGGTGGTCTGGTCGGCGAGGGTACCGCCGGCGGGGCCCTCGGTGCGGTCGAGGGCCTGCAGCAGCGAGAGCAGGTCGGAGCCGAGCTGCTGGAAGCGGAGGGTCTGGCGGGGCTCGTCGGCGGCGTGGCTGTCCCAGTCGTCGCGGCCGCGCTGGGCGGGCCAGGACGTCGTGACGCAGCGGGACAGGCCCGAGGAGAGCACGCGCGTGATGAGCGGGATCTCGCTGGTGGCGGTGCTGCCGATGGTCATGTCGAGCACGTCGCGCTGGACCTTGAGCTGCTCGAGCGTCGTGAGCGAGTCGACGTACTTCTGGAGCATCTCGGCCTCCTGGGTCGTCCGCGCGCGGGCGATGCGGCGGCGGCCGGCGTCCCCCAGCCAGGCGTCGATCGCGGAGGAGACGGAGTCGGGCGGGGGCGCGATGGCCTGGTCGGACTGGAGGAGGAGGTCGCCGTTGAGGAGGCCGAGGAGGCGGTTCTCCGAGCCGAGGTAGCCGACGAGGCCGCCGTATTCGCCCGCGTAGGAGGGGCCCGACACGATGAGGTGGGGGAGGGCGTAGCGGTCGGCCTGGGCGGCGGCGATGAGCGTGGCCCAGTCGGCGCGCTCGCCGCGGATGGTGCCGGTGAAGGCGAGGGCGCGGCACACCGAGTGCGACACCGAGGGGATCTGCACGCCCTGGAGGAAGGCGACGCGGTCGTACGCGCTCTCGATGAAGGTGCGCATCGACGGGCGATCGGGGTGGTACACCCAGGGGATGTTGCCCGCGAGCGCCTCTTCGGCCCGGGCCTCCATGTCGATGCCCTCGTACCCGAACAGCGGCGCGAAGAAGCTGGGGACGTTCCAGCCGCCCATCGCGAACACGAAGATGAAGAGGCGGTCGGAGGCGGACACCCCGGCGAGCGCGGTGCCGGGCAGGCCGGCGCCGAGGAGGGGCAGGCCCGCGGAGGCGGCGAGGAGCTGGCGACGGGTGGGGTTTGGCATCAGTAGAGCAGGAAGTCGGGGCTGCGGAGGAGGGCGGTGACCACGCCGGTCCACGCGGCGGTGGGGTTCGCGGTCAGCTCGAAGAGCTGGGACCAGAGGTCCTGGAGGGCGAGGATCTCCTCGTCGTCCGCGGCGAGGTTGCGCGAGGTGATCCGCAGTGTGAGGACGCGGAGCTGCGCGGTGAAGGCCGCGGCGTCGGCTTCGGGGCCGGTGTCGGGGTCGATCTCGGTGAAGAGCACGCGATCCGCGCGCGCCATCGCCAGCTCGTTCGCGACGACGGTGGCGGCGCCGCCCTCGGCGAGCCGCTCCATCACGAGGAGGATGGTGGGAGAGGGGGAGGTGCTCGCGAGGGTGGCGAGCTGCCCGTCGACGCCGCCCGCGAGCATGTGCACCCCGTCCGTGTTGTCGCGCAGCATCGGGAAGCCCGACTGGGTCCAGACGAAGCCGGTGAGCTCCTCGACGGAGCTCTCCATCTGCTCGGGCCCGAGCTGCTTGATGGGCGCCGCGCCGGCCACCGTGGCCTCGCCGGGGCGGTAGCGGGGGTCGTTCACGATCGAGGCGTAGAGGGCGCGGAGCGTGAGGTCGCCGTCGACGAAGGCGGCGAGGTGCTCGTCGATCGGGCCGCGGTCGTCCAGCGTCTCGGGGTGGCGGAGCAGGCCCTCGTAGGTGCGCTTGGCGGCGCAGCGGAGGAAGCGGGGGTCGTCCGCGAGCTGCTGCCCGAGGTCCCAGATCGAGTTGCCCGGCTTGCCGTAGAAGGCGGGCTCGACCGTGGTGTAGCTGCGCCAGAGCTGCTCGTTCTCGGTGTGGTAGGTCGCGGCCTCCACCCCGCTCTCGAGGCTGATGTTGAAGAAGCCGAAGAGGTAGCTGCCGATGGGGTCGAGCACGGCGTGGCAGCTGATGCAGCTCGGCACGTTCCGCGTGGCGTGGAGCATGGCGGCGGCGTCGAGGAGGTCGAGGTCGGCGTCGAAGGCGGCCTCGTTCTGCACGATGTCGTGGCAGACGAAGATGCGCGCGACGGCGTTGGCGCGGCCGCGGTTCGCGTTCTCGGTGGTGGACGTGTAGCGCCACCAGAGGCCGTTGGCGGTGAGGAGGCCGGCGGCGGGGCGGTCGTCCGTGTAGCGGGAGACCTGCCAGCCGGTCGCGCCCTCGGGGTACTCGACGGGCCAGAAGGGGGCGAGGAGGTCGGTGGTGACCGCCCAGTCGCCGGTGACGAGGTCCGTGTAGGGGAGGTCGTCCCGGGCGATGCGGGCCATGAAGTTGGGGGCTTCGTCCCCCACGTCGCGGAGGAAGGCGCGGGTCTCGGCCTTGTCGGTGGCGTCGGAGAGCTCGGCGGGCGGGACCACGTCCCAGGCGGCGGTGCGGGTGAGGGTGGTCTCGGCGAAGAGGTCCCCCACGCGGTCGGGGAAGCGATCGTCGTGCAGGTAGGTGTCGACCAACTCACGGTAGACGGTGGGGTCGGCCTCGACGCGGAGGAGGTCGGCCTCGGAGGGCCGGGTGCCGCGCAGGTCGAGGCTGGCGCGCGCGGCGAGCCCGACGGGGTCGACCGGGGGGCCGATCTCGGCTTCCACGGGGGGAACGGCCGAATCTCCCGCGGGGTTGCAGGCCGGGAGGAGGGCGAGCGCAAGGACGCCGAACAGGGGGCCTCCACGAAGCCGAAAGCGGACCAGGACCCGGAGGATACCGGGTGTCCGGCCGCCCGGCAAGGGCCGCGGGCCGTGCGGGGCGGCGCCGGGCATTTGCGCCTGCCCCGTAGGCGGCCTGCCGCGACGGACGATAGATCGTCGGCCATGCGGATCGAGGCCTCCATCTCCCTTGTCGTCGCGGTCCTCGCGCTGGGCGTCTCCTGCACCGGCGCGGGAGACGGCGACAGCGCCGCCGCGGTCGACCCCCTCTGCGAGGAGGGCTTCGACCCCACCTGGCAGACCTGGGGCAAGGGCTTCTTCGTGACCTACTGCAACTCCTGCCACGCGGCCGACTCCCCGAACCGCTTCGGCGCGACCGAGGGTGTTTCCTTCGACACCTACTCCGAGGCCGCGCAGTGGGCGCCTCGCGTCCGCGCCCGCGTGCTCGAGAGCCAGGACATGCCGCTCGGCGGCGGCGTGAAGGACGAGGACCTCTACCTCCTCGACATCTTCCTCACCTGCGGGCTTTGAGCAGGTAGGTCCTCCATTCGCCGCGTCCTGCGCCCATCTGCCGCGCGTCGCAGCGCGAAGAAAGGCTCACGAAGCATCGAGTGCGACCGTTAGTGGGCGCGAGGTCGTACTCCTGCCCAGCCCGCACCCGTCGCTCTCTCCGCTCGCCGCCGCGCTGCGCTCGCTCCGCGGGGCGACCTCCGTCGCGACGCTCGCGCTCGCAGCGGCGTGTGTCGACACGCCCCCGGGCGACAAGGGCGACGGCGCCGTGACCCCGGACCCCGCGGTGGGCACGGGCTTCGTCGCCGGGCGCGACTACTGGCCCGACGACGTGCGGGCGAACGGGTACATGGTCCTCCCGTTCGGCGACGGCGTCGTCGCCAACGCCGCCGACATCTTCTTCGACAGGGGGGAGGCCTGGGTCCTGCTCGGCGGTCTCGACGTCGCCCCTTTGGACCGCCAGAGCGGCCTCATCGACTACGCCGCTCGGACCTCGGTCGTGCGCCCGGGGGAGAGCGAGGACGCCGCGGACCGCGACGCCATCGCCAACGCCTCCATCCGCCGGTGCACGGCGCACGCGGCGGCGGACGTCCCGCTCACCCGCGATGCCGTCAGCGGCCTGTGGCACGCCCCGAACCTCGGCATCGACCCCGACACGCTCGCCCTCGACGGGGGCGGCAGCTGCACGCCGGAGCTTGGGCCGCAGGGGATCCTCCCCGGCCACCGCGACGCCGCGGGCGCCCGGACCCTGGACGAGGTCGACGTGACCGGGTGCGACGCCGACGTCACCGCCTCCTACAATTGGACCACCTGCAGCTTCGAGGGCCTGGACGCCTGGCACTGCCCCCTCGACGCCGATCTCGACGGCAACCCGGGCACCACCGAGTACGGCGCTTGCGCGTGGTTCGTCGTGTACGAGGGCAACACTGTCCTCGCCGAGCCGAGCGAGACGATGCCGACCCAGTACGACCTCCGCATGTACCTGGCCCACGGCGCCTCCTTGCGGAGCTCCTTCGTCAAGTACACGGCGGACGGCACGAACAACCCCGCGCGCACCGATGCCCGGGTGTCCTCCACCCAACCCAACCGACTCAACGACATCGCCGGCTCCTCGTGGGCGAGCGTCCCCTCCCTGTATTGGGATCCCGCCGACCAGGTGTGGCGCATGTACTTCAGCGCCGAGGGCCTCGAGGCGCCGGCCGAGAGCTACTCCGAGAGCGCCGACGACGGGTTGACTTGGGGCATCGGCGGCCACTACGCGCCGACTGTTGACTGTTGGGACGACGCCGCGGGCGACTTCGATCCCTTGGCCTGCCGCTCCGTGACCTGGGCCGAGGGCGCCGAGCCCCCGGACGACCCCACCACCGATCGCACCCCCGATGTCGTGGACGGGCAGGTCATCCCTTGGCCCGGCCCCGAGGCCGAGGACGGCGGGGTCATGCTCCTCTTCTCGGGCGCTGACGCCCGGTGCGCGCCGAGCCCGCGGTGGTCCAACTACGCCGCCGGCTTCCACCCCGACGGCGGCGACCTGACCTCCGACGTCGCGTGGACCTACGTCGACTCCGTCCTCGCCGACCCCGACCACGGCGCCATCCTCTCCCCCGACCGCTCCGACCCCGAATGCGCGGACCTCCTGCACGACTTCACCGTCGCGCAGGACCCCGAGGGCCGCTACATCATGCTCTACCAGCCCGTCTGGCGGCGCGACGTGGAGGTGGAGGACAGCGACGGCGTCTACCTCTCCGCGAGCGGCTACGCGTGCTCGAACTACGCGGACGACGACGGCGACGGGCTCGCGGACTACGGGGCGGACCCGGATTGTGACAGCCCCTTGGATGACGAGGAGTAGGGGTACACCGTGAGCAAGGTCTTCACCATGGGCTTCGCTTCGGTCTACACGCTCTACCGCGCGAAGGTCGAGAAGAAGGGACGCACCCAGGCCGAGCTCGACGAGGTCATCCGCTGGCTCACCGGCTTCGATGACGCCGAGCTCGCCGCCCGCACGACCTTCGAGGCCTTCTCCGCCGCGGCTCGGCTCCACCCGAACCACACCCTCATCACGGGC
This sequence comes from uncultured Pseudomonadota bacterium, assembly GCA_903959175.1. GTDB lineage: Bacteria > Myxococcota_A > UBA796 > UBA796 > SXON01 > CAJBVW01. The sequence goes on along the minus strand of CAJBVW010000326.1, from coordinate 13,864 downwards.
GTGGTGTGCGGGGGTGAGGGCGGGCGCCACGGCGCCGGGCGATGCGCCGGTAGCGCCGCCCCAACCCCAAGGGTGTGATCGATTTCAGTCGGTCGGCCTGCGTGCGGTCACAGTGGCGTTCTCGTCCGGACGCGCCGCTTCAGGACCGCCACGCGGTCATGGAGTGGGTACCTGTCGCTCAGGTCCCCCGAGGATGACCGCCACGCGGTCATGGAGTGGGTACCTGGCGCTCAGGTCCCCCGAGGATGACCGCCACGCGGTCATGGAGGGGGTACCTGCCGAACAGGTCCCCCGAGGATGACCGCCACGCGGTCATGGAGGGGGTACCTGTCGAACAGGTCCCCCGAGGATGACCGCCACGCGGTCATGGAGGGGGTACCTGTCGAGCTGGCCCGGCCTTGGTGGGCCGTTTCGGCGTCGACAACCGCCTCGGTGACGATCCCGTCGAGGCTCATCCCGTGGAACGTCATCACCTGGGGCGTCCCGCCCGGCACCGGCACGGTCGAACCCTGGATGAACTGGGCGAGCTCGTTGGTGTGGGCCTGCAGGGTCGGTGCGGCGCGGCCCCGGGAACTCGATGTGCTGCGACGAGCCGGGGGCTCGAGGGTATCGCGGCTGCGGGAGATCGGTTTCGTCGCCTCCCGCGTCACGCTGCTTCGAGCGCCTCGAAGCGCTCGCGGTGGATCGTGAGCAGCGCCGGGTCCAGCGCGCGGCGCACCGGCGTTCGGAGCTGCACGCCCTCCGTGTGGAGGAAGGAACGGGAGAGTTCGTCCCCGCCGAGCTCGTCTCGCAGGCGGCGGCCGATCACCAGCCGGTGGTCGTCGTCGAAGGTGACGAGGTTCCGGTCGAAGGCGCCGTCGTGCAGGCCGTTGAGGCAGATACCGTTGGCGGGGTCGACCCGGCGCTGCGGCGCGTCGCTCCACGGCACGATGTGGCTCGCCACGAGCAGGGCCGGCGTCGTGACGTCCGTGAGCGCGCAGCGACCTGCGAAGTTCGCCAGCACCACCCTGCGGAAGTAGGCCTGCGCGAGGCGCACCGTGCGCGTGGCGGTACCCTCGGTCGCGCCGGCCCACTCCGGCCTTCCGTCCGGGGCGTGCTGATGGGTCGGCGTCGCTGCGCCCCAGAGCGCCTCGGCCTCCTCGACCACCTCCGGGCGCGCCCGGAACTCCGCCCACACCTCGCGGTCGAGCCGGCTGGCCCCCACGAGGCCCCGGATCCCCCGTGCGGCCTCCTCGGGGTCGAGCGAGGTCAAGTTGTTGAGCTTCATCGCCACGCTGCCGGGGGTGCGCCCGAGCCGTCGCGACAGTGCGAGCACTTCGGGGTCGCGCGAGTGCTGGCGCCCGAACGGGATCCGCTCGTAGAGGTGGAGGGCCAGGAGGAGCTCGTCGCGAGACCACTTCACGGGGGCGGCGTAACCGCGTCGGGGCGCACCGGCCGGCGCCGGCCTGGCCCGCGGCAACCTCGACGTAGCGGGCGGGCCGGTCGTGGTGGGCGGGCGGAAGCGGATCCACTTGCGGTGGCCGACGACCGGGCTGGAGACGTGGCTCGGCGCGGTGCGCGCGCGGGCCACGGAGCCCCCCACGCCGGCGAAGCGCCGTGCGGAGCCCCGGCGGGCGCAGCCGGATGAGGACGGGCCGACGGACTGGGGGAAGGTGCGGCGGCGGTTGCTTGGTCCGTGAGTGGCCCCTCGCCGAGGTGGTCACGCCAGCCGGTTCTCGCGGGAGTTGACCCCTTCACCCCGAAGCCTCACGTCTAGACATGCCCGAGGTCTCCAAGAGGCCTCCAGAACGCCTCATCCTGGGTTCACATTTCCACCGCCGAGCAGTGAGGAACCGTGTCTGGATTCGCGGGCTTGCACTTGATTCGTTGCCGGCCACGATGTATACGACGCCGATGCTTGAGTTCTCCCTTATCCTCTCCGTCGCCGCGTCCGCCCTTGCCGGATGGCTCCTGTATCGGGGGAAAAGGCTCGAGGCGCGGGTCGAAGAGCTCGAAGTGCGCCTCTCGGGCATCGAGCGACAACCCGGTCGAGCGGATCCCGGTGCCCGCGTGAGGGAACTCCTCGGCGCGCGCACCTGGGCAGCCCCGGACGCCGAGCGCGTCTCGAGAGAGCGAGAAACCAGCCTCTCGGCGCCGGAGACGGCTAATCATACCGACCCCGGTTTGCGCGCGCTGGTGGTGCGATGAACCGCATCCCAACGAGGTCCCGTCGGCTACTCGCGCTGGGCGTGCTGGCTTACTCTCTCTCGCTCTCGCTCTCGACTGCGGGATGCGGGGGTGAAGGTGGTGCGCCTCCTCCTACGCCGGTGCCTGAAAGCGACCCGTCCCTCTGTCAGCCGGCGCAGGACGCACCGATCGTCCCCGTCCGCGCACCTGACCCGTCTGCCCGTGTGTTTTGGGACGTGTCCAAGAGCATGCGTAGGTTCGCGGAGAAGAACGGGCCCCTCGTGGCTCTGAACGGGAGCTTAGAGTCGTCCGCGCTCCAGGGCGTGGGGGTGAACCGCTTCTCACATATGCTCGTGGCCGACTCTGCAGTCAAGGTAGGAAGTCTTCCCCAACCGCTGAAACTTGACGGAAACTGGACAAACCTCCCGGACGTGGCCCAACAGGCAGCGGCCGCATTGGCAGATCCGGCAGCGCCAGTGATGTCCATCATCGTGAGTGATATGCTGGTTGAGATGCCGAAAGCCCTTCGAAAGAAGCCGAATGCGACCGTCTGCGGGGACGTGTCAGTTCCAAGCGATGAATCCGCCCCGTTCGTGTTCGGGGCGTGTTTTCAGAGCGCGCTTCAATCGGCTCCCGCCATCGCGGACGCCTATGTGGGCGTTGTTCGGGTTGAGGTTCAGAAAGACGCGATGTACGTCCTCGTCGTGTCGCGAGATGCGGAGCTTGGCATCAAAGCTCAGGCGGCGATGATGGCCATCCTACCTGCTGAGTCCACCTCGCTCGTTCTCCTTGATTATTCTCAGGCGCGCCACCCCGTGACCGCTGGAGCGTGCAGATTCGACCCGACACAGCGGAGCGTGTTGCTCATGGATCGGGCCATTCCCGGTGGCATCCCCGCCTGCCGATTTCGCTTCCGGGACGAAGCGGCGTCCCATCGTCTCAACTGTGTCCTCTCGGCAAACCCAGCGGGGACGGCTGCGGTGGGCAGCACCATCGTGGACGTTCGCCGTGGTGACTTCGCTTTAGGCCCCAAACCCTTCACCGGTGTGTACAGCATGACCAGTACAGTCACAACTGACACTATCGACGCGGATCTGCAGCCGGTACTTAAGGGCGAGTTTCCCCCCGAGTCGGAGAGTCGAGTGCGGGTGTTCGCCGGCTCCTCCGCGGCGGCAGACACACTGATCGGTCTCGGCCGGGCATTGGCCGAGCTCACGCCGCCGGCTGGGTCGCCGTGGCATGTGAAGTACGAGGGGCTCGCGGAGCGATGACTATTCGCCTACAAGGCGGCTGTTGACGGCAATTTCCACGCGTCGATCGGCGTCGGACGATGAGTACCGGTTTTTGTCGGGATCTTGCGCGCAGGGCGAGGCGGGGAGCGGGCGGGTTTTGCCGAATGAACGGATGGCGATCTTGCCGAGCACGCCCGCGCGCAGGCCAGGGGTAAGACCTCGAACCTCCACAACGTCCAAGACGAAGCCGTAGAGGGTAGACGCCCGATCCGCGCCCAACGCGAGGTTCTTCCGGTCGTCTCCGACGCAGTCGGTGTATCCATCGATCGCTATGAACTCGATGCTCTGGAAAAGCCTTTCATCGGACGAAGCTCGCACCAATTCATCGACGAGGCAGGAAGCAAGCGTGCGACCGAACTCCTGGGACGACTCCGCGAGCGTCGCCTCGTCCTCAGCGAATCGTAACCGCTCCTCGCCGAGGCTCACCTTGCACACATTCTCGGTCTCCTGTGCGGGGGCACCCACGCATTTGGAAAAGTTCACCATGAAATCTTTGGAGGCACCGCATCCCTTGAGTCGCTCCTCCGAGCGGACGGCCCAGTGCGTGATCACGGCGGCGGCCACGAGGGTGGTCACGAACAGCATGAACAGCACATCAGCGAACGCAGGCCACGGGTTGATTCCCGACCCGCCCCTCACGCCCCACCCCGAACGCCGCTATTGGTGCGTACGGCCTCCTTGATCTGGCCCAGGAGTTCCGAGTCGCGCCGAATGGCCACCAGCTCCTTGGTAGCGCTTTGGACGAGGCCAGATAGGTCACGGGCCGCAACCGCGGCCGAGGCAGCGGCGCGCTCCAGAGAGCCGCGCGCGGCATCGGTCGCGCGTGCGGCCCCCTCGCCCTGGCCAGCGGCGCTGGCAAAGGCCTCTCCTACCGAAGACATGGTCGTAACGAGTTCGTTCGCCGCGTTCGACCAAGTCTCGGACGTCCGCGTGAGCTGTCCGGCGAGGCGGGAGGTCCGATCCTCCAGTTGGCCTGAAAGCTCTGAAACACGTTCAAGATTGGCCTGCGCCGAACGCAGGTTCTCCGAGAATGCCTCTGAGTACTGATGCTGAATCGCCGTAGCGGATCTCTCCATGCCAGTATGCAGGTCGTTGGCGAGACCCGGCAGCACGTTCTCGCGAAGCTGCTTGATCGTCTCCATCGTGGCCACGGAGACGACGGCCGGAATTCGCTCGCTCGTTTCCCTGATGAGCTGAGCGGTAAACTCTGTGGTTCCAACAAGCAATTTATCGCCGTAGGTCTCCACCTGCCTCGTCAGCGCTGCGAGCCCACCCGCCACGGACTCGACGTTTACCTGGGCGGTCTGGAGTGAGCGCGTCACGTCGGAGAGCCGCTCGTTCGCTGCCTCGATGAGCTCCGCGGTGTGGCGGAAGTTCTCGAGCGACTTACTCGCGCCGTTGAGCAGTTCGGCCATCGCGTTCATCGAAGTGACGAACGCTGACTGCATCTCCTGAACCTGGGAGACGCTCACCGCGCGCGCCACCAACTCCTCGGTGCGCCCCCGCTGCGTAATGAACTCCCGTGCCTTGTAGATCGCGGCGCCTTCACGCCATGTATCCATGATCTGCCGTCGCTGCGGTAGTAGACCTGATAATACGCCGAATTGGGCGATGCCCAGCAACATGATTATCAGCGCACTCGCCACGGCGGCAGCGGTGGAGACGAATGCTTTGGGACCCAGCTGAAGCAGACCCGCGACGATCCCCGCCATCCCGCTCGTGCCGCTCGTCGAAAGCGCGGCACTGGCGCTCTCGAATTGCGGAGCCTGATTCGCGAGCCACGTCGCGGTCAATAGCATTCCGAGCAACACCTGGATGTTGGCGAACTCGGAAGCGCGTCCGCGGAAGTCGGACCGATCCGAGTCGGATTGTTCCTCGGCGCGCTCCAGTACCTCGGCGGCGCTCGCTCCTTCGACCGCGAGTTCGCGGAAGCCGGCGAGGTCTTCAGCCATGCTGCGCCGCCATGCGAACGCTCGCCGCGCGAGGAGAAGGGAAGTGAGCGTGCCCGTCGCGAACACCGCACCCACCGCCAACCGAGCATCACCGGCGCTCTCTCCGAGGTTGGCTACCCAGCGCGAGCTAAAGCTGTACGCCCACCACATCGCCAGAGGACCTGCTCCGGCGAGGACGAAAAGCCGGAACGCGCCTCCGCGCGAGGGAGGGGCCCAGTGTGGGGGCGCTGGGGAAGCGCCTTCGTTTGGAGCGGATTCGCCAGGAGTCGAGTGAGAGATTGGCTCCGTGCGTGTGCTCGGCGGTTCGGTAGGTGTGTGCCTTCCGGGCGCCGAAGCACGGGCTGGGGCTGGCGCCGGCTCTGAACGTGGCTGCGGTTCCCCGCGCGGTGGTTCGTCGTCCAATGAGAGGGGCTCCTCGTCAACGAGTTCCGGCGGGTCGGCAGGGGTCGTGGCTCCGGACTCCAATCGCAGGATGTAGCGCCCGATCTTCACCTCCCCGCCGGGAGCGAGAAGAAGATGTTCATGGCGAGTTCCGGCGGCGTCCAAGAGGCCGTTCCCGCTTTTCTCGTTCCGGACTATGACGACGGAGCCGCTGACGGTGATCGTGGCGTGGCGTCGGGAGACAGTCCGCGAGGGAAGGGTAACGGAGCACTCCATCCCGCGTCCGACGACATTCACCCCTTCAACCAGGTCGTAGGGCCCGACGGGCGCAGAGCCTCCGCGGACGACTATTTGCACGGGCACCCCTTGTACGATTTGTTAGCGGTCGGGTTGGCTACGAAAGCCGCAGTCAACCACATTCAATTCTCAACCTACCGCGCTGTACCACGTCACCGTTCACGCTGGAGACGACGGCGGCACGATCCAGGTCGATGACCGTAGCGAAGCGGCCCGGCGGGCGATCCGCTTCGAAAAGCTTCTCGCATAGCTCGAAGTCCTGTTGCGAGGGTACGGCGAGCAGTTCGTTATCGAACTGTACTACGAGCACCGAGGACTCCGGGAGGACGTTCACGCCTCGCACCCCCGGCACCTTTCTCATGCGTTCGACGAGCGTGCGGACGCTCACTACGTCGGATGCCCACGCATCGCGCCATGCCTCCAAGACCAGCCTCGCGTGGTCGGGCCCTGCGGGGCGCGGAGGCAGCGCAGCTGCGTGGCCGGTCGTGCCGGCAGCAGAAGCGAAGCGGAGCGACTCCATCTGCAGATCGTCCGGCGACCGACGGGGGACTGGGACCCCGTCCTTTCGGTCCGGACGGTCGTCCCACGGCGAGCGCGTTTCATTCCCCGGCGAGCCGCGGGTGCTGCCCTGGTTCTTTTTGATAATCGATCCGATCTCTCCTGTTGCTCCGCCGAAGGGCGGCGAGCCGGGTCTGCCCGACTCGCTGGGCCACGTTCCATCCGCTCGTCGGTCCGGCTCCTGGGAGCGTGTTGTGCCAGGGTCGCGGTCCGCTCGCTCATTGTCTACGGGACGATCTGGGGTGCGTCGTTTTCCCGCCCCACCTCCTGCGTCCTTCCGATCGCGCTCGTTTGGACGCAACTCCGGCAGCTTGTCGAGGACGTAGGCAAACATCCAGGCCGCGATCACCGCGAGCAGCAAGGCCACGACGCCGAGCATGAACGGCTGGCTGAACAGCCCGACAAGCTCCCGTGTCCAGGAGTCCAAGGAGTCCGCTCCCGGCTTCAAAGGCGCACCTGGGCCAACCGCCGTTCCATGGGGATTAAGCCTCCTCCTTCCACCCAGTCAGCACCAGCTCGATCAGGTGATGGAACGGAGACCGGGTCAAGCCCGCGCCGTGCGGATCGCGGTAGCCTCCCTGGTCGCCGCCTCGGCGATTCATCCTGTCCTGGATCGTCGTCTCGACACGCTCAGCGCGCGATGTGAGGCTCGTCGGCAACGGGGGTGCCTGTCGCGTATCCACCTTCCTGATCAGAAGCTGAGCGTTCTCTCCACACAGAACGGGAAGGGCGGTGTGCCAAGGAACCGTGCCGGTCGAAAGCGTGCCCCCGGTCCCCGACAGATCGAGGCCGACGTAGCCGGAGAAGTCGTCCGAGTGCCCCATCAGCGTCTCGGGCGCATCCTGGTAGAAGCCCGCGACGTACCGCGCGAGGTAGGTTTTCCGATCCGTCTGTCCTTCCGGGACGTCGGCGTGGCGAGTGACCCGCACGTCCACGCCAAGCTCCGTCATGCGGGTGCGGAGCAGCTCGAGCGCTCTCGGCGACGCCTGCCAGTCCCTGCCGCCCAGGAACCATGCGCGACCGAGCAACCCGACGTTGAACTGCGTGAGAGTGCTTCCGCCGCTCTTCGCGTCCTCGGCGAGGGCCGCAAGCCAGCGAGCGCAGACCTCGCGCACGGCGTCGAAGAAGAACGAGACCTTCGTGGAGTACCCGTTGATCTCCGCGAGCCGTGTCGCAGGAGCCTCCTCGGGCGTGAGGCTCCGAAGGGCCTCATCGACCAGTCGCGCGGCCTCGCCACGCGAGAGGGCCGCGAGGAGCGACGAGCCGCCGAGAAGCAGGCTGTCAGCCCGTTGTACCCACCGACCCTGCTTGTCGCAGTAACAGCCCCAGAAGTCCAACGATCCGCCGCCCAGGTCGATCATCGCGTAGACGTTCTCGCGAAGACGGGTGGTCGTCGGAATCGCACCGGCGATGGACTCCCACTGAAACCGAGCACGGAACTGAATTCCGGTGAGGCCGAGTAGAACGCGAAGAACCTCCTTCACGTCCTCCTCGAACGCAGCTACATCCTCGCGCATCCGCAGCGGAAGCGTGAAGACGATGGTCACCTCCGCGGGGATTGAGGCGGGAGCACCCTCCACCATCTGGGTTCGAGCGCGCCAGGCCGCCGCCTGCTCGAGCAGGCGAAGCAAGTACGCCTTGCGCTTCTCTCGAACCTGCTTGCCCCACTTCAGGTCCGAGACGATCGTACTGCTCTCCAGGACTCGAGCATCGATCGGGCCGCCGTGGTCGAGCATCCATTCTGGCCCGTACGTCTCCCTCCGGCGCACCACTTCCTCGGGCCGCTCCACTTTCTCACGCAGCACGATGCGTGTAGGTAGGAGGCCTGACTCCTCCTCGCGGGGCCCGAGACCCTTCCACGTGGGAAACCAGGACAACCCACCTGCGCTCACGGGGTTGCCGAGGAGCACCTTGTGGGTCGAGTCGCTGGACCCGGACGGCCGAAGCAGACGAGCATTTTGCCAGGGAACGCCATCCGTACAAGCTGCGACGACCGACGCGCTCGTTCCGAAGTCCACGCCCCACTGCTCCTGTCCCTGTCGCGGCAGCTCCTCCATCCGAAGCGTGAACACGCCGTAGTTCCGGTCCCGGCGTTTGAGGTACAGGGCGCGGGGAACAGCACAGCGCTCGGGGAGCTGAAAGCCAACGGGGAGCGGCTGCCCGGTGAGCGCTACGCGAACCGCACCGCCGATTCGCCCTGTGGTCGTCGTACCCCCGATTACCATGCATTGGAGCGGGTTGCGGCGGTCCTGTTGATCGACCCAGATGTAGCGTTGGCGCCATCCGGGGACCGAAAAGTTCGGCCACATCAGGCAGCCTGCCGGAAGGATGAGGTCTTCCGGGGCCCTCACCGAGCGCTCCACTTCCTGACCGATGCCGCGCAGGCAGATGCGGTACGAGACGGTCGCGTCTGTCACGGTCGGCCCGCCTCGGGTGCGGGCGGAGTCAACAAGGTCGAGGTAGTGGTGTACGACCGGAAGGTCAGGGTACCGCCGGGACGTGCCCTGCTCGAGATAACCGACCTCGGAGAGGAGGACCGTCGTGTCGCGGACGACCTCCACGGGAAGATTGCCGACGCGCACGTCCCAAACAGCTCCCGCGATCTCGCTGACGTAAAACCGCTCCTGGATGAGACGCGCGGCGGTGTCGTGGAGTTGGGGCGAATGGCCGGGGTAGAGCCAAAGCGCAATGCGCTCGTCGACTTCCCCGTCGTCGCGGATGTAGTTGAACCGTGGGCACCGTTGCTCGTCGAGCAACAGCGATCGGATCGCCATCGCGGTCGCGTCGCCTGCCGGGCACTCCGTCACGACGCCGAGTCCGAGCGCCGCAAAGAAATCGCTCCAGGTTCCGTCGGCGTGACCGCCCGCGGAGGGAAGCCGCACGGAGATGGTGTCGACCGCGCCTGCTTTCGTGGGCCAACGGACAGGTAGCGATGCCTGCCCCAGGCCAAACACCGCCAGCGATGGGCGTCCGTCCGCCCATTCCGAGTTGAGCCGGTCCAGCCAGCCAGGCGCACCCCTGCCCGCCGCCCGACCGGCGCGGCTGAGCAGGCGCACCCAGGCGGCGACCACGTCCTGGAGGCGGGCGCGTTCGGCAGGCGCGATATCGGCAAACATGGCGCCCCACGTTGCTTCATCGAGGGCGCCGGGGACAAAGAGCGTCTCTGCGGACGTGTACCCCGCGCAGACGAGCGAGCGATCCGGTCGCGTCCACATGACCTGCACTGCCCCGTCCAGGGGAGCTTCGGCGACAGCGACTCCAGCGACGGCGGCCAGATTGATTGGCGCGTCGGCGCGCGATGAGCGAAGCGGAGCGCCGAACGACAGACGCCCGGCGGCGTGGCCGAGGAGGAGGAGAAACCAGCGCCGAACAAGGTCTCCGGCCTCGCCCGCGGCTGGCGCGTTCGTGGCGGTAGAAGCCTCGATTGCCACGCGAAGATCGGGGACGGTTCGGAGTCGGCCGTTGAGAATTGCGGACAAGACCAGTTCTCGAGCCCTGGGGTTCGGGATGGCCCGAGGTGCCACCCGATCATGAGCGATCAAGGCGTCTAACTCTGCACCGTCGATGCTGGCGGCGGTGCCTACGGGAGCCTGGCGGGGCTGCACCTGAACGGGTGCACCGGCCACCCTTGCCGGAAGCAGACGAGCAACGCTGCTGACGAGGGGGACTCCGCTGTCGTCGTCCCCGAGCCGAACGCGACTTGCAAGACGACGCGCGAGGTCTTCGGGCGACGTGACGGGTTCCTCACCGAGCCAGTCCCGGATGGCGCCTACGCCGCCGCTGGGCTTCCGAAGACGAAGAGCAGCGAACTCCGATGGCGGTCGCGACTCGCCGCTGAACGAGGCTAGGGTGGGCGATAGCCGTGCGAGAGCGATGCGCTTGTGCTCGCCCCATGCCCGTAGCTCCTTGGTCCAGGCCTGCGTGCTGGACCGTAGAGCCGGGACATCCAGATCACCCGCCAATCTGGAGGGGAATCCGCCGGCCCTGGCGTCCAGGTACTCTGCTGTCCAAAACAGCCGGTGACACAGCTCCGCGTTCGCACGCAGAAGCCTTCCGAGTCCCCACTCGGTGCGGCTATCTCCGGGAGGGCTGACCGGGGTTGCATCGCTCATCATCGCCCCGGTCTCGGGGAACGGGACCGCGTACAATCCAAACGGCTTCGGTCGGTCGGTGCTGAAGTACTGAGCGGCCACGCACGCCCCATAGAGGGGAAGCGACAGGTCGTCGTGCATGGACTGCTGCGTGTCTCCCTGCCAACTCCGGGCGTTTCTCGCTCCAAAGACGTCGGGATGACCAATCACCACTGCAGCGGAGTGTCGCTGAAGCCGCTCCTTGTAGTAGTGAAGGCCCGACGCTGTCCTCGCGATCATTTCCTCGTTCCGACGCGTCGCCTTGTCGTCCCCACCCTCAAGCCTGAACCATGGCAGGTACAGTAGCGCCATCAAACGGCCGCTCACGTCCACGCCGCCGTTCGTTGCGGCGCTTCCGAGAGACTCGACGAGCTTCGGCATGCATCCGGAGCCCGTGCCGCCAACGGCTGAGCCCGCGACTACAATTCGGGCATCGCGGTCGCGCGGAGCCGCGAGCAGTTCTGCGAAGCGGCGCTTCTGCTCAGGATCTGCGAGGACAGCACCGAAAACGGTCGCGGCTACTGCCGGCTGCCCGTAGTAGCCATTCCGAAAGCTCACCGACGCCTGCTGCTCGGTGAACAGCAACCGCCCGAGCTCGGGGCAGACGGTCTCGGCGAAGGTATTGGCTTCTCCCGTCTCCAGATACGGCCGCTGGTGATTTGCGAGGGGGTCGGCCCAGACGTTGTCCTCCTTCCTCGTTGATCGCCGGAGGAAGGCCACCTGTCGCGCCCCCTCGTCCCAGGCGCTACCCGACCCCACGGGGCCGCTGGCATCAGCGTCGAAGAGCCATAGCCGCGTCGGCGGCAACGGAGTGAACCACTCGGCAAGAACGCCAAGTTCGACGAAGGCGAGTGCGACGTGCTGCCCCGTGCCCCCGACGGCTACCAGATGACGCTGCGACATGACTAAGGCCTCTTCATGCGTGTTTTCTACTGTCCGCGCGCAGCGGCGATTCCAGGAGCCCCCAGGACGCCCAGCAAGGTCGCGGTCACCCAGGTGAGCCCAACACCGGGTCGTTGCCAGTCCATGAAGAGGAGCAGGCGGAAGTCGTCGTTCGTCATCGCCAGCACAAGGAGCGCTGTGGCGGCGATCACCATGCAGGCAACCCCGACGAAGATCGGCAGCAACCAGACCGACGACCAGGCGACGGCCTCGCCGGCCCATCCCCGCGCTCGAGCGCCTACGCGCGAGCGATGGAGCCCGAGGACCAGCCCGAAGGCCACGATGGCGGCGAGAACGGGGGTGCCCCACAACAAGGGACCGACGAGGTCACAGAGCGGGCCGCAAGCATCCTGCGCCCGGACGGGCGGAGGAACGGGGGCCTGGGCGTAGGCCAGAGGGAGAAAGGCAAAGGGCATCAGTCGAAGTCTCTTGGCGATTCTATGTGAGATTCCGGGTTGAGGTCAAGTGGCCCGTACTGCCGGCGCGGGACTCCGGGCGACGCAGTCAAGAAGGAAAGTCCTGGGCCCGCGGCGAGCCGTCCCAGTCGCGGAGAACCCATCCCATCGCCAACTCCGGCCTGGCGGCGAGATCCGCAGCGCCTTGGGTTGGTGCCCGGCGCGCGTCGGGACTCGACTTAGGGTGGAACGGGTGTTTCCCGTATGTCCGGGTCGGCGCAGATGGGGTGATCCCGTTGCTTGCCCTTACACCCGCGCCCGCCTATCAAACCGCAAAACCGTCACATTCGTCTCCCCCCACTCCACCGCCGGGATCATCTTCACCGCGCTCCGCAGCGCCCCATCGGCCGGCTGCGCGTAGTGCTTCCCCCGCGTCGACGACGGCGCGTGCCCGACCAGCCAGTCGATCACGCCGTCGGACACGCCCTGCTCCTGCAGGTTGCTCTGGAACGCCGCGCGGAAGGCGTGGTCCGGCCGCGCCTTCTCCCGGTTGATCGGCATCCAGACCTCCTTCCGCGCCTCGCCACCCTCGGTGGCCGCCGCCCAGCCCTCGGTGACGTACCGGGTCTGGTTCCGGTAGCTCTTCATGGGGAGGGAGGGGTCGTTCAGGTCGGGGAACAACGGCCCCGGCCCCTGCTCCATCAACCAGGCGCGAAGGTCGGCGAGGAGGTGAGGGGACACGGGCACGCGCCGCATCAGCGCCTGCTCGCGCTGGCTCTTGCCCTTCCGCACGAGGAGCGTGCCGGCGACGAGGTCGACGTCCTCGCGATGGACCATCACCGCCTGCTCCAGGCGAAGGCCCGTGTACCGCATGATGGTCGCGAGGCGCCGCGGCATCGGGAGCCGGATCTGCCGTAGGCAGGCGTCGGCCTCGGCCCAGGTGGGGACGTCCGGCGGCGCGAAGTACGCCACGGTCGTCGGCATCACGAGCTTGCGGTTCGCCGGGGGGCGCGGGATCACGTCCGCGTAGTCCGGCTGGTCGAAGGCCCAGGTCCAGAGGTCCACCACGGCCGCGATCGACTGGTAGATCGTGCCGGGGGCGTAGTCCTCCCGCCACTTCACGACGACCTGGTTCACGGTGTCCATCGAGAACGTCTTGCCGCTGACGACGTCGGTGTCCTTGAGGCCCTTCACGGCGCGCACGGCCTTGAACCACCGCGCGGCAGAGCCCGTGAGGGCGCCGAGGGTGGCGGGGCGCGCGGCCCTCGGCCCCTTCTTCCACTCGAGCCACTTCTCCGCGACGCGCTCGGCGTTGGCGTCCAGCGGCTTGACCTTGTGCTCGGTGGAGGGGGGCTCCCAGTAGCCCTTGGCGACGACCTGCGCCTCGACCTCGATCTCGAGGCGCTTCCGCTCCTCGACCGAGTAGACGAAGAGCTCCTTCTGCTTCCGCGCGACCCCGCCGTCGGGCTGCCGCTCGTCCTGGCGCCACCGGAGCCGCCACTTGCCGGGCCCGACCTCGCCCACGCTGATGCCGACCGCGTGCCCGACCTTCATGTGCACCTCACGGTGCCTGGATACCACCGTGTGGGGTGATTGTGGGGTGAATCGGGCTGTTCGGTCGAATGATGTATGTTCTACGCCGACTTTTCAGCCTCTAAACATTGAACCTAAAATGCATCACATCCCCATCCTGCACCACATACTCCTTCCCCTCCACCCGCATCTTCCCCACCGCCTTGAGGGCGGCCTCG
>CAJBVW010000325.1 GCA_903959175.1 uncultured Pseudomonadota bacterium | reverse complement strand
GTCCGGCGCCCGCGGGAGGGCCGCAGGGTCCGGCGCCCGCGGGAGGGCCGCAGGGTCCGGCGCCCGCGGGAGGGGCGTGCGGGCCGACGGCGCCGCCTTCGCGGCCGCGCACCCCGACCTCGCTCCTCGTGCTGCAGATCCTCGCCGAAGAGGTCCAGGCGGTCGACGCCGGCATCCCCCTTCCGGACGCGGAGCGTGTTCGGGCCGTCGGCGCCGCGGGCTCGCTCGACACCCCGGAGGCGCGCGCGTTGCTCCTCGAGCTGGAGGCCGCGTGGGCCGCCGCCGGCCTCGTCTTCCCCGCGGAGCTGCGGCCCGCCTGAACGGGCGGCGTGTCGAGGCTCCGCCGCGCCCTGTCGGGGCGGCGCCCGCGTGGTGTCGTGTCGCCTGCGCCTCCCCCGCCCGTGGGCCTCTCGGGCGCGGACGCGTCACGATGGAGAGCCGCCGTGACGCGCGCGTTGTCCAGAGACGTGGCCGCGCCGCCGCGCACGCGCTAGCCTGGCACGGATGCGCCTCTTCGGACTCGCGCCGCTCCTACTCCTCGGGTGCACGGACTACGAGGCGCGCTAAGGTCCGCTACGCCCTCGCCCTCGCCCTCCTCGCGGGCTGCCGCGAGAAGTCCGACACCGAGCTCAAGTGCCTCGCGAACGATCCCTCGATGGACGCCGCGCGGTGCTACTCCGGCGCCGAGGCCGCCGGCTACGACCACGGCCTCGAGTCCGGGGGCTTCAGGGGCTACTCCGCCGGCTACGACCAGTGCGAGGCCGACCTCGACACCGGGGACACCGGCGGCGGCGACGACACGGGGAGCTAATTGCGCGGGGGCCGCTCGTGAGAACGACCGGGCCAGGAGCAGCCGCCGGCCGAGGCGCTCGACGTCCGGAAGGGCGGGGTAACGGCTTATCCCCGCCTTGCGGACGTCCCTGACGTCCGGAAGGGCGGGGTAACGGCTTATCCCCGCCTTGCGGACGGCCCTGACGTCCGCAAGGGCGGGGTAACGGCCTATCCCCGCCTTCCGGACGTCCCTCGAAGCCGCCGAGGACGGCAGCCGCGAACCGCACGCCCACGCAGATCCCCGCGCCGCGACCGAACGCGAACCGCTCCAGGCACCGGAGTGGAGCCGCCGAGGGGGCGAGCTGTGGCCGGTAGGGCCGCGCGGCGCCGCCGAGCGCGGTGTCGGCCTCTCCGTCGTCGACGCCCCGGCCGCGCGCGCCCCTCCGGAGCGGCCGCTCTCTCCCTTTGCCCACCGCGCTCCCCACCCGCCGCGCGCCGCGCGGGAGTAGACTCGCGCCGCCATGAACCGATCCGCCGCCCCCGCCACTCGCGTCCGCCTCCGTCCCCAGGTCAGCGCCCTGCCCACTGTCGCGGTGCGCGGCGGCCAGAGCGCGCCGTGGGAGGACCTCTTCCACACCGTGCTCACGATGCCGTGGTGGCAGTTCTTCCTGGGCATCGGCGGGGTGTTCGTCGCGCTGAACCTCGTGTTTGCGGCCGCCTACTGGCTGCAGCCCGGCTCGATCGGGAACCTGCCCGAAGGGGAGGGGCGCTTCGAGTACCTGTTCTACTTCAGCGTCCAGACGATGGCGACGATCGGCTACGGCGGGATGCTGCCGGTGACCCGCTTCGGGCACCTGCTCGTGGTGGTCGAGTCCATCGCGGGCACGCTCGTCACCGCGATCATCACGGGGCTCACCTTCGCAAAGTTCGCGCGGCCGACGGCGCGGGTGCTCTTCGCGCGGCGCCTCGTCGTCTCGACGCGCGACGGCACGCCGCACCTGATGATCCGCATGGCGAACTGGCGGCGCAACCAGGTGGTCGAGGCCCGCGCCAAGGTGATGCTGCTCCGCCGCTCCGTGACGAAGGAAGGCGAGGTGATGCGGATCCCCGTCGAGCTGCCGCTGGTGCGCGAGAGCACCCAGCTCTTCTGGCTCACCTGGACGGCGATGCACAAGATCGACGAGAAGAGCCCGTTCTACGGCCCGGATGCGATGCAGATCCTCCGCGAAGAAGGCGCCCAGATCTTCCTCTCCTTCCAGGGCCTCGACGCCACGATGGGGCAGACCATCCACGCCTCGACCCGCTACGAGCTCGACGACATCGTGTGGAACGCCCGCTTCAAGGACGTGCTCACGACCGATGGAGAGCGCCGCGAGATCGACTACCGCCACTTCCACGACATCGAGGACGAGCAGCGGGAGGATTTGGCGAAGTCGGGGTGATCAGAGGGCCGCGCGCACCGGCATGACGACGGTGCGGAGGGCGTCCGCGGTGGCGCGGCGGGCGTCGGCGGCGGGGAGGACGCCGTGGGCGCGGAGGGCGGCGGCGCGGGCGGAGTCACGCGGCGGCGCCGGGTCCGAGGAGCCCGCTACCAGCTCGCTCACAGCGGCGTCGAACGCAACGTCGAAGGCGACGCGCGCCTCGGGGAACTCCGCGAGGAGCCAGCGCGCGGCGCGCCAGGCGAGGGCGGCGTGGCGGGCCTCGTCCGCGGCGATGCGGCGGAGAGCGCGACGGACGGCGGGAGCGCGGGCCTCGCGCAGGGCCACGGTGGCGAGCGCGGCGGCGACGGTCTCCCCGACGCAGCCCTCGCGGGCGAGCGC